>NZ_JAMTCC010000037.1:0-50367 GCF_025370265.1 Shewanella septentrionalis
CTATCTAATGCATTATTACAATAATAGGAGTTTTAAATGGCTTGTTGGCGCTTTATTAGTAGTTTTTGGAGGGATTATGGCTGGATATCGTAAACTCTGGTGGGTATTAATCACCGTTTTAGCAATTACCTTTGGTGTGCTGGGTTATTTTGGTGCAGAAGTTTACCGCTCTGCTCCACCTATTCCGGCGAAAGTAGTTAACCAAGACGGTAAGGTATTAATGACCAATGAAAGTATTTTAGATGGTCAAACTGCCTGGCAATCTGTCGGGGGTATGCAGCTAGGCTCTATTTGGGGTCATGGTGCTTACCAAGCACCAGATTGGACTGCAGATTGGTTACATCGTGAATTACTGGCTTGGTTAGAGCTTGCCGCTCAAGATCAATATAACAAAGCTTATGACAGTTTAACGCCAGCTGAGCAAAATGGCTTACAGTTTGCGTTAAAAGAAGCTTATCGTACTAACACTTATGATAAAGCCACTGACACCCTAGTGCTGTCAAGTCGCCGTATACAGGCCATTGCAACAACTGCTGATCACTATATTAAATTATTTGGTAATGATCCGTCGTTAAGCGAAACCCGTGCTAACTATGCAATGAAAAACAACACCCTGCCTTCACTAGAGCGCAGAGAGCAAATGGTACAGTTTTTCTTCTGGACGGCTTGGGCTGCTTCAACTGAGCGTACTCCAGATGCAGCCACTTATACCAACAACTGGCCCCATGAGCCGTTAATTGATAATAAGCCTACAGCTGAAAATTTAATTTGGTCTTTAATTAGTATTATTTTATTAATTGCTGGTGTTGGAGCCTTAGTTTGGGCTTGGGCATTCTTACGCAAACACGATGACGAAGAGCCGGTGTCACCAAAGTTCGATCCTATAGCTAACCTTAAACTTACCCCCTCACAAAAATCGTTGGGCAAGTATATTGTAGTGGTAGTTGCACTATTTACCCTGCAAGTGTTCTTAGGTGGCTTTACTGCTCACTATACCATTGAAGGTGATGGTTTCTATGGTTTAAATACAACCGAATGGCTACCCTACAGCCTAGCCCGTACATGGCACTTACAAGCGGCTATGTTCTGGATTGCGACGGGCTTTTTAGCCGCAGGTTTATTTTTAGCACCTATTATTAATGGCGGTAAAGATCCTAAGTTCCAAAAGCTTGGCGTAGATATTTTATTCTGGGCCTTAGTGGTTTTAGTGGCAGGTTCATTCGCCGGTAACTACTTTGCCATTATGCAAATTATACCGCATGAATATAGCTTCTGGTTTGGCCATCAAGGTTATGAATACATTGATATTGGTCGCTTTTGGCAAATCATTAAATACATCGGCATTTTATTCTGGTTAGTGCTTATGCTACGCGCCATAGTGCCCGCCTTTAAAGCCCCAGGTGATAAAAACTTATTAGCTTTATTTGGTGCTTCGGTTATCTGTGTTGGTTTGTTCTATGGCGCCGGTTTATTCTACGGCGAACGGACTAACTTATCGGTAATGGAATACTGGCGCTGGTGGGTAGTTCATTTATGGGTAGAAGGCTTCTTTGAAGTGTTTGCTACTGTATCTTTAGCCTTTATTTTCCATAGTATGGGCTTAGTGTCACGCACTATGGCAACTAGTGCTAGCTTAGCCTCGGCATCCTTATTTATGCTAGGCGGTGTTCCTGGTACTTTCCACCACTTATATTTCTCGGGTACCACTACCCCGGTTATGGCCGTTGGGGCAACTTTTAGTGCCTTAGAAGTAGTGCCTTTAGTGGTATTAGGTTATGAAGCCTTTGAACAGTGGCGGATGAAAAACCGTGCGCCTTGGATGGCAGATTTAAAATGGCCATTAATGTTCTTTGTTGCCGTGTCATTTTGGAATTTGTTAGGCGCTGGCGTGTTTGGCTTTATGATTAACCCACCTATAGCGCTGTATTATATTCAAGGCTTAAACACCACGCCAACTCATGCTCATGCCGCATTATTTGGTGTTTATGGCTTCTTAGCCTTAGGCTTCTGTTTATTAATATTGCGCTACATTCGGCCACAGTTGCAGTTTGACGAAAAGCTAATGAAGACCGCATTCTGGTGGTTAAACGTGGGCTTAGTATTAATGCTATTCACTAGTTTATTACCAATAGGCTTTATCCAGTTTTATGCTAGTGCCACAGAAGGCTTATGGTATGCACGAAGTGAAGCCTTTATGCAAAGTGATTTACTGCATACACTACGTTGGATCCGCACTATAGGTGACGTGGTCTTTATCATAGGTGCCTTAGCGGTAAGCTGGCAAATTGTTAAAGGGGTGTTTGACACTAAAGCAGCTAAGCAAATTAGCAGCTAAGTTAAACAAACTAATAAAAAGCACTACAGCTTTGCTGTGGTGCTTTTTTCGCTTTAGTTCGAACTGAATTTAGTTGTTCTATGCTTAATCGTTATTCAGCGCTTAACCGATAATCTACCTATTAATGGTTATATCGCTCCCCCCAAGATGGTCAATGTAAACCACAAATAGGTTTGATAAACTAAACAAAATAGTGATAGAGCTTGTTAAATATGAATATTGAATCTTATGCCGACTTAATCCGCGAAGCAAACGCTCAGACTGAGCCACAACGCTTAATGTTTGTGTTCGCCAAAGCAGAATTACCTAAAGGCTACACTGAAGAGCAACAGCAAAGGTTTACCCAGCAGCAAGGTGGCACTTTAGCCAGGGTGAGATTATGCTTTGTAAATTCTGTTAACATTTAGCTATTTTGTTCTTAAGTCGACTTAATGCGAGATTATTGATTGATATAAATCATCCATAATCGAATGAAATTCGTTCGACTGGATAGGTTTGTTAACCAATTTAACAATGTATAATCCGGCCCTGATTGGCATGGGGACTTTGACAAAAGTGTTCCTGGTGTTCATTTTTTATCCAACAATAGTTTAACAGTATAAATTGAGATAGTCTGGACTGCTACAGCCTAACGTTTGGCTTAGGGGCGGCCGGAAGCGTAGCTTACGGACGTCCCGAGTGAGCGCAGCGAACGACTTGAGCCAGTTGTAGGCAACTGGGTGAGCCGTATAGGTGTAAGCGGGTGTTACCGTGATGTGCAAGCGCGGATAAATCGATAAACTGTGTATCCTGGTGCACATTAGCTTGCTCAGTTTGTGGTGATAGACGTTGCCGCCATTTATAAAATGACATGGTGCTCAGTTGATGGGTTTGGCAAAACTCAGTGATGCTCAGCTCTGATGTGTGCCATAAGTCGATTAATTGCTGCCATTGTGCAGCGTTGCGGTAAGCTCGCTTTGCCATATCACTCTCCTGTAATGATGAGTGCACAGCTTATCGCGCGATCTTAAGTGGGAATAGGACGTCCTAAAATGGACGCTTACGTATAGGTGCCTGTGGATAATCTGAAATTAGCTTTCTAAGTTCTGACCAAGATTGAATTCTAAGTACAGCATCAGAGGTATCATCCAAGGAGCAACACCGAGCCAGCCAATATAGGGGAATGCTGAAAGGAGAAATGCGGTAATTCGCAAGACGTTCCGTTGTCTGCCAGTTTTCGAGTTATACCAAACGGCCAGATTTTTCAAGTACTTCATGTTTACTCCTGCTTTCGAATTGTGCCTAACGTCTTAGTATTTATGCGCTGTTTGCAGGGCATAAATCGCTTGTTGGACTTGGTGTGCGTTTATATAATAGTTTGATAATTCTTAATAATGTTTGATCATTTATATAATAGTTTGATATTTTTTGGCTCTTTTGGTGAATGTGCGGATTAAGAGTTAGCACATTTTTGCCCCATTACGTTTTAGCTTTGGAATAAATGTTGGCGCCTTCACCTAAAAGTTGACCAAATTTTAGTAATGAGACAAAGTGTGTCCACTTTTTTTGAATCAGATCATAAAAATAAACGGATAAATATCGGAATTGACCTTCTTTTAAGAATTGCATAAGGGGAATGAAATGGATGTCAATAAGCTCAGAGAGATGCTCATCCGGCATAATGGTCTTAAAAATACTGATGAAGTCTATACGTTTTATTATGATGAAACGAATAACATCCGAAAGCTATATTTAAAAGATTCTGGTTTTAATGTTAAAAAGACGGATAATTTCATCCTTGCAGGCATACTGCACAAAGGGTTAAGCACTGGCAGTGATTATTCAACTCTATTTAAAATGCTTAATCTTCAAAAAAGTACTCAGGAGCTAAAGCTCAAGCATATTGCTAAGGGTGATTTTTTGGATATGCTTAAATCTGATAAGCTTTCAATTATTCTAAACTGGCTCATTGATAACAAATTCTACATTCATTATTTTAATCTTAATATCATATACTGGTCTATTACTGACATTATTGATTCTATTATTGGAGAGTTACATCATCCTTTTTGTATCATGAATCACATGTCACTTAAGAGCGATTTTTATGAGCTTGCCAATAGCAATTCTGATGTTTTTCTTAATGCTTTACATGAATTTAACTATCCGGATATTCCAGAAGAAAAAGCTCATGAGTTTTGCCTATGGCTTATCGATTTTACATGCATACACAGTTGTATGCTGTCGGATTTTCGAGCGAATGTACTCGAAAATTTGGTTAAAGAATCACTGAGAATCGAAGAACTACCGTTCATATCGGGATTTCATGGTCGGGTACTGATCGATAGCTTTATGGTATTTTATTTAAGAAATCTGTATCTATTTAAAAATTCCATTCACATATTTGATGAAGAAAAAAGTATTCAGGATGACGTTAAAGATTTTCCGTTAACTTATAATGGCATGCCAATACAGAATCATAAATTCGTTACATCCCACAACTCAGAGGCTGTTCAACTATCTGATGTTATCGCAGGCTTTTTAGGTAAGTATTTTTCTTACTTAAAAGATGTAAATGACGAGCAATTAGTGCTTGATAAGACAGGCTTAACTAGCAAGCAATTTAAGACGCTTTCTGCGTTAAAACACATCATTGATGTTTCAGACGATGTTAGCAGAGGATTTTTTAATGTAGTTAGCAGCGAGGGAGAGCAACGAAGACATAACCATTTTTTACATGGCGTAAATTTTTAAGGGTTAAAGTCTGCTTTTGGCACAAAACAGAGTGTCAGGTTTGGTTTAGCTCTAAAATGAAAGTGTCAGATAGAGGTGTGTTCTGCACCTTTGGCCCTGGATATAAAGCTAACGGTTTCCATGTCTGTAGTCATCCATAAATTGCTAACTTAGGAAAGCCGCTGACAAACATTTGTCCCAGAAGAACCGACGACAGGATACGAGTAACACACTCGTGCCAACATTCCTTCTCAGCGCGAAAGTTCACTCACAATCTGTGATTGTACGTTTCCCTTACCTGTAGTTATCCGAGGGAGTGTCGAGTTAAGCTTTTAAAAAATTATGCATAATTTTGCATTCTCATACCCAATACCTCTCATTAACATATTGATTATCAATTGAACTATGAATGGGAAGGCTGCATGATAGAAGTATAAAAAGCGGCTAAAAGCCGTATAAAAATCGTTAGGTTTTTAATCGGTGAGGAATTAATGGACGATATTGAATCCATATATGAAAATGAGTGTTTAGACTTTGATTTGATGGAGCTACTAGCAGAGTTAGTTTTAAATAGGCTAACTTCTTGGGCTAACCAAGAAATTTACGCCCCTTTAGGTGGAAAACTAACGACTAGCACTCCTTTAAAAGAGTCTGTAAATGCTGGTGCGATTGTAAATAGACTATCACCACTGAACCCTAACATTGTTATTCATTTCGGGATGATTCAAGAAATCTACCGAGATGCGTTAGTGTTTCCTATCTATTCAGAAAAACTCGCTGAGAGTAGTGAAAATTTTAAGAATAAGAATTGGGATATGTTTAAAGGGGCTAGATTTAAGTTTGAGACAGGAGTTCCTACGTTAACATCAAAAGAAATTAGTCCAATTAGTGCATTTTTTTCAAATGCTTGGATTGAAGAATATAAAAAAATAGCTAACACAAACACTGAACTTATGAGTAAAGAAAGGCTAGATATCATAATTAAGACTCTACCTGCTAGGTTTCTTATGTTCGAACTGATGATCTCATGGGTGTTTTTTCATGAACTATCTCATCTAATCCAATGCCACTATAAATTAAAAGGAGACACTTCTGAAAACATTGAGTACTACGAAGTTGTCGGCGGTTTCACAGAGTCTGATTTTAGTGGCCAATCGAGAGAAATCTTGGCTGATATTGAGGGGTTAAACCTTACGGTTCAGTATATGGAGCGAGAGGGTTTTTATGGACCCAATTCCATGTATTTATTGCTTTGCTCGATGACTTGTATGTTCAATAGGTTCTGCAGTAACGGGTATCTAAATAAATTTCATGAAGTCAAAGGTGTCCATCCTCATCCAGTAATTAGAGATGATTTCATTCATGAGTACTTTTGTTCACTAATGGCAAAAACTACCCCCTTTGTCTGGGAACCAAGTATTCGTGAGTCGATTTTACTAGGCTATGGGTACTTGACTATCCGTTCAGCAATGGCTGCAGGACTTTTTTGGGCAAATAGGTATCAATGCTTTGATGGTAAAGACTATCCATCATATATGACCTTACAAATGACCACGAGAACAAAGGACGCTGAGGCATATAAAACCGAGTTACGTCGTATTACTCATACTCAGTTAAAAGTTATTACAACTGAACATTTATATAGTGCGACCACTACGAAGTTGTTGTTTAAACAGGGGGTCTTTGAAAAATAAAAAACCTAACAAGTGTTTAAAGTTTCAAGATACTTTTTCTAATCAGTTAGAAGCGGTTTAGAGTCATAAAGCTAACTCGTTAGTGTCCCAAAACGAGTCGCTTGCTATTCAGTCACGCTATCGCGTTTTGTCTGCTGATTAAGAGTGAAACATTAAAGACTCATAGATAAATGACTATTTATGCATTTTGTACTGCATAAACTGAGTTTCGTACTAGTTTGTCACGATAATGCGCAAAACATATAGTTTAAGCGCTATAACTCGCGAAAACTGCACTTTAATAGTTATTAAAGTGCAGTTTACCTTTTCAATCTGTGATGTGTGTAGTATCACTCACAGTGCTTCTATCTGCTGTCTCAAATGAGTTGTTACTATACGTTTGGAACTTAGCTAGGGTTTAGATCTGATTTGGTGTTTGGTTGATTGTTTGTGCTGTTAATGCCTTATACGGCGGTAATCTCCCATAATCGTTAGCGATTTTAAACACAGTGCCTTGCTAAGTATTTATGTAAGGTCATGTTTTTATTGGTTTAGCTATTTTGATACTTAGTTCCATTTCGAAATTAATATAAGTTCGAGTCATATTTATATTATGACGGAGAAGATAATGTTTAGTTTAAATAAGATGCCAACCTTAGGTTACTTTAACAAAGTTGTTTGTGACTCAATAGGGCTTTGGACAAGCCAAGATAAGGGTATTACTTTCAGTGTACCAGCTAAGGAAAAGCAACGAAGAGAAGCTTTGAAAATAGCTTTCTCTGAGATTCAAAAGGAAGATGGAAGTTACGGCGGCCTTAATGAACTTTTATCAGTAACTAGCCGTATTTCACCGAAGCAAAGAAATGAAATCAAGAAAAACAAAACTGTTCAAGCCTATGTTAACTACCTATCTAAAGAAGATTTTAGTTCATATCATGAACTAGTTGAACTGAGGGAGTATATTTATGCGGTTATTGATGCTCGCTTTTCTGAGCAAGAAGTAGCATTTTTTGCTAAGAGATACTATGAATTATCAATTGATTATTATAGAGAATTTGTTCGAGAGTTCACGGTAAAGCCAGCTAAAGCTCTTGAGTCGTATCAATACTTTATTGAGAGTATTCTCAAACAAATGATTTATGTACTACGAATAAACTGTTTGGGTACTATCCAGCATGAACTTGGTCATTATTCCAAGGAAAGCTGGCCGTTAAGATCATTTGCTGATGCGGCTACCAATTTATGTAATGTTTCGTTGCATGAATTGAATCAGTTTCATGAAATACGTCTTAGTGGGAGGTTGAGCGATCTTGATATTTGGGAAACGGACTTTAAAGCTACTCCCGTTAATACAAAATCAAAGCAAGTTATCGATAGGTTAAGCAGAAATAACAGGATAAAGTGGGATAGCTTTTATTCTACAATGAAACCCTTAGTGAGCCTTTTACCTCCAGCTATTGATAAAGAGCACTTCACGTTATCTGCGTTTACAGCTTTCGTTACACACAATCTAAATAGCCATCTTAGCGTGCTGGATATTAGTCCTTGTAGTGAAATTGATGATTCATATCCTTCTTTAAGTACAGAAAATTGCATACCGGTAACACAGAGGATTGATTTTTTGATAAATAACTTTGTGGAGCCTAGTGGCCACGAGATTGAGTCTTCAATGGAGCAGTACAGTAACTATAAAAAAAACTTGATGATAGCTAAATCCTTTCTCGACAGAGAGTTGGATGTCCCTAATACTATAACTCTCACATATGATATCCACCTTACTGATTTTCCTGTCGAGAAGCTCGCAGGACGTACGGATTGGATTAATGAGTGGATTCTTGCAAGGGTGGCGCTGAATTCAGGTAATCCGGGAGGAGCACTCTATCATTATAAAAATGCGCATGAGCTAGCTAAGTATAAGGCGGGTTCTCTGTACCTTATTTTTTATTTTCAAGTTTGTGCATTCTGTAAAAGCCAGTTTAAAAAATTACGAGCCACTAGTGAGGAAGATGTATTTGATCGATTCTATGAGCCTCTTGGTAGTGAAGTTTCCAAGTATGCAATATTGGTAGGCTTTTCACCAAACCACACTAGAGATCCCAAAACGCTTATGCCAAGGTCTTCAGCACCAATAAAAGAACAAACCATGATAAGGAAGATTGATTCATTAGCTGAAAGGATTGGAAGTTCTCATTAACGGTTAATATCTTGTTCCCAGTCCATTAAATAATGGCTTATGCACTTTAATCTATATTAAAGTGCAGTACTCACTGTGTGATTTATTAACTTGTCTTATCTCATTATTATGTCGCACCTCGTTAGTACTTTATGGCGATTCAGTCTATTGAACGAGGTACACTCCAAGTAATGCTACAAAGTGACTATTGAACTCTGGCCTTACTATCTTTTTCAAGGAAAAACTAATAGATAGTCTTAATTATAGATTCAAATAATTCATTGAAGTTTTTCATCATGTGAAGCGGGAGGTAAATTTTATCAATGTGCCCAACTTGCCTGTTATCTTTATAATCTCCAGGTTGCATTGCCCTAGTATAAGATAAAGTCTTAGTTTGATGCTGATAAATAAAATCACTATATTGCCAAAAAACTCCTTTGACACATGGTATGTCATACCAATATATATATATTGTTTTGGATTCAATGTTCGAACTATTGATTAGTTTTTTTTGTCTTTCTAGCTTGATATCACAGTCCAACGTCATTGAGTTGTTGTAGCAATATGTGCCTGCAATTTTATCAGATATCTTTATAAAAGGCTTGAAAATACATTTGAATTCAAAGAAAAGCACGTCGTGATCAATGTCTGTACGAATTATTTTGAAATCAGGCATGTTTAATCTTTGCGTATCAGCCCGTAAACAATTAAGTGGTAAGCTTCTACTTTTAAAATTTTCATTCATGAAATTCATAAAATGATTTTCTAAATAGTTACCTATATCAAGATCAGTTTGATGATCAATGATAGGTCTTTTGGTTAAAAAATGTTTTTTACAGCCAGCGCATGTCCCATCATCGGGGGGAGGAAGTAGCCTGCAACTATCTTGAACGCTAACCTGATCAACATATAAATTTTTGTAGTAATTCGCTGATTGATCAGTATTAGCGAGGAACTGAGTGTTGTGTGGTTGACTTACATTCCTTATAAGCTCATCCCTACCACCAAATTTAACCAATCGTCTATATAAACGGACTGCTTCCCTATAACTTTCCAATTCCATATCGTTTTCCATCGCTCAACTCTTTTTGAACGATAGGGTCATAAAAAATGAAATATATCAACAGGTTTTTACTAAAAATTAAGCACTTTCAATCTTGAATCTATAGCATTTTTGAGAAAAGATTTTTAGGTACACATTGCAGCTGGTCTAATAAAGACAACTTAATCGGTAGCAGAGTAGTTTGCAATTTCTCGCTGCTTCTTGTTCAATGCTAGCTCTTATAAGCTAGCTGGTACTAACATGAAGCTCCTCAACACTTACGAAGACAAAGACGAAGCCGAAGTTGCTCTGACCAAGGTACAAGGCCCAAAGCGCCTTGCCAGTGAAAGGGATGATACTCAGGTCATTTACAATCTCTTTGGGGAACCAAGTTGGGGCAATTTTTTTCGTCTTGGGATGTTTCATCTACAAGAGCTACAGGCCTTGGTTACCCAAAGACAAAACGGTCAGTCTTATAATGAAAAAAAGCACCGTGAGATCATTACGATGCTTCAGTATGTTGCTGGGAGTTTTGATCTAACTATCCCTGAACATTGGCTATAAGCAAACAAAAGGGAGCCTAAGCTCCCTTTTAAATGAGTTTGCACAAATTACGCCATCATCTTTTTGAATAGCTTAGCTAGATACACAGGACCAGTATCTTCCATAAACAGCACGTTGCGTTCTTCCAGCTCATGCTTGGGTGCAGACACATTCAACAAATCAGAGTGCATGGTTTCTGACACGATGAATGCACTCAAACTCAAGTTTTTGTCAGCAAGTTTTAGTTCCAGCGTTTTGATCTCTTTATATAACCCAAATTTGGCATCATTCAAATTCAGGTTTCGGATCCCCTTGGGATCGATGAGGCTTAACCATTGCTTACCCGTCACATCATCAACCAGCCAGAGCAAGAAATCTGGGTAGAAATTGCCTGCTGTCGCAAAGCCCAATCCTCTTGATTTAGTATCCGCGTTACGGAGCAAATACAGGCTTTTATCACCAATGACGTCTTGGCCCTTTGGCATCTGAATAAAGGTCTGTAAGTCATTAATAAACGCTACTTCGCTGGGGGCATCAAAGGCGGCAGGACGCATCTTCAGCGGCAAATCGGTATTTCGCTCAATCGAAAGCAGTGGATAGTACAAGTGTCTATCAAAGGTAATGGCAATCATGCCTGGTGCATCCCAGTTTTTTGCTTGGCCAATGTCTCCCTCAGCAACGAGCTGCTGCAACTGCTCCAAACGCTTGGCGTAATCCAAACCATTATCAGACTCGTCGATTTCGAAGTGATAGACCTTGATCATGCCAGGGTCATCCTCCTGCACTTGCGTCACTTGGTAGAACTGACCTTCATAGGCGTTCTTCAATGTCTTATAAAAGCGGTCGGTATAATCAAGCAACAGGCGCAGCATAATGTCCTCTTGCTTTCTTACATCAGAATACTGTCTGATTTCTAGCTCCGACTGTGGGATCAGCAGGGTGTACCATAGGTGCGAAGCGATGGTTTTACCCAAACAAAATTTCATCAGCCGCTCTTTATCAAGCCGTAAATTCGACCAGCCCCGTTGCAACTTGAAGTCTTGAATTGCTAAATACAAGCGCTCAAAGTCAAACGCCGCTATGACTTTGTAATCCAGCTTGCCTTCATACCGAATATTTACAGGCGTGTTATCGCTCTTCCTACTGGTATCAATTGCCTCCAATTTGGGATACAAATCTAGCTTGATGTGCGGCAGTTTAATCTTACCTTCAAACTCAGCTGGCACATGGTACAACTCAGGAAAATGCACTTGCTTAAAGCCAAGCTTTTGGTTGTCCTTATAACCGTCTTTCAGCTTTAAGGTCTTTAACTTAGTCGCAGGTAAATTTGCTCGCGTCTCAAAGTTCAGCTCCAAAATCTCATCGCTAGGCGTAATACCTTCTGCTTCAAGGTATTGCTTAAATGTCGCCATATAGTCAGCACGCACACCAAAAATATTCAAGGTCTCAAGCTTATCAAGGTGAATGCCCTTTGGGCGCTGCGCTGGCGTACTTCGCTTGAGTGAATAATCACGTCCTTTTAACCGTACACCACGACCAAATAGCTGGATGATCTGCGATCCCTCACCACGCCCCATATTCAAAAGGCCCATGGTCGATACCCGCCAACTACTCCAGCCCTCAGTAAACTTACGTGAGCCAATCAAAATGTGTAATTTTGAATCTTTGTCATTCAGGGTATGGAACAAGGTTTTTGCAAAGTCATCACGCTGATAATCAAAGCTATCATCTTCATCGCACATAGCGTAAAGCGACGGAGAGTCTCCAATGTTAATCAAGCCAAAAGGCGCTGCTTCGCCCACTTGCAGGGCGAGCTCTCCTTTACTGCCAATCAGGTTCAACACCCGTAAGCGCTGGCCTGAGTGAGTGGTGTTAAAGAGTTTGACCAGGATATCAGCGTAGATATCCTCTGGGCAGTTCATCAGAGCTGTAAAGCGGTTTTCGAAGATATTTCTGTCTTTACTGTCCAGGATCCTAGCTTTATTGCCGACCAAATCTTTAATCCATGCCCGCGCCTGCGCTTCATGGTTTAAAAACCAAGCTAAAAATTTAAGTACTGCGTGAATATCAGAGTCTTCACCGCCAACGGTATTGCCAACAAATACCCAAAGGGGTTTTTCGATGTTGAACTCTGCTAACTTGTCTTTGTTTTTGTTGAACAAGTACTGCTGCTGATAAAAACTCAGTAAACAGGCTGTGAAGTACTCATAGCGTCGTTCGTCTTGCTTATCCTGCTCAGGGTTAAGGTTAAGAATTAACGATTCTTTTCCATAACCATCCTCGTAGAAAAACTTGTAGGAATAATCGAACAATACTGACTTGCCGTAGACTTCGCGGGTAGCTTGAATACGCGCTTCGCGCTGCTCTTCAGTATCTAACTCTAGTAGTGCTAACTGATCTTCGGTTAACTTGCCCAAAGCTGTGGTGTCAAACTGCATTTTGGCTTTTTTCTTTTGGATATCGGCTTCAACAGCATCAACTGTCTTACCGTCAGCAACGGCTTGGCCGAAGGTCGCCGAATACTCAAAGGCAAAGCCATCACGGGTCAGTTTGTCACGGCGGCGCATCCAAGCCCCAGCCGCAGTGCCTGTCCCCTTATGGCCTTCATCAATCAGTACCAAGTTGTTACCTTCAAAGGCTTCAACCGCGACTGTTTTGTCACCCATATTGTCAGCAAGTTTATTGATATCAATAACTTCAATCGTGCCTTTGAAAGGCGTCGGCTTGCTTTTGTCAAACAACCGGATTTGTGAAAAGCCTGAGTTATACAGCTCATTCATGTGTTGCTGCGACAAACGCTCGTCCGGCGTAAGAAGGATGATCTTGTCTGGGTAGTGGTTGGGATGACCATCTTGGAAGTAATGCAAGTATTGCAAAATATTGATGTGCAGTAGCAGGGTTTTACCCGAGCCTGTGGCATTCCAAAATGCCAACTTGTTCAAGTCATCCAGTACATAATCTCGAAACTGGTTGGCTTTGTCTTTCGCAGTGCTGCTGTTTTCTGCATTGTAGGTAGCCAGCTCGCTGTTCAACCCATTAAGTAACTCTTGCTTATGGTTGAAATGCCAGTCGAGGTAAATCTCCGTGAACAGCAATGAAAGGTACTGAAAATACTTCATATTCAGTACCGTGTCTTCTTTTCGGTTACGGTATTCAGTGATCTGCTGCCAGTGTTTGACGATGTTCAAGTCGTAGCGACGCAACTCATCCAGGTCGATTAAGTCGACCTCGAACAAATAGTTACTTAGTTCATGAAAGAACAAGCTTTGTCCATCCTCATGGATACCTTCAAATCTGTGTTCCCTTAAACGCAGTTTTAGCCCATGCAAGCTGCCGTCTTTAAAGAAACGGAACATAAAGCGATTCAGAATCAGCTGTTTATGGAAGCTTAACTTGCTACTTTGTACCTTTTTAACTGCCTTGCCAGTGGCGGTGTTTTTTTGCGGAGAACGCGCCATCGTTAAGCCTCCTCAGTAAACATCAGGCTTAAGAACTCAGGTTCAATTTGGCGCAGTTTCAGAGTGCGAACCACCTCACTATCGTCACCATCAATGCTAAACACTGTAGGCAGATTGTGGTCACCGTTAATGTAAATCACATCAAAGGTGCGATCTTTGGCATATAATTTGAAGTGGTTAGCGTACTGAGTCAATTCTTGGTAGTCAATTTTGTCGCAATCACGCCACAGAATCAGGGCGAGTTCGCCCGTTGGCAATGTGCCTTCGATGCGCACGTAGCCTCGTTCGATGTTTGATTCAACCGACTTAACATGTAGGCCAATCAGATAGTTAAATGTTTCTACTAGGTCAATATTTTTACGCTCTGTGGCGCCAGCTGAATCAGTAGTTATATCCATCTCAGAGCTAAATGGTTTGCGGAAATTTTCTGTATTGAGCAATGATTCTTTGCTCTCTTCTTCTAGCATATACTTGATAAGATAATCATTGTGCACTTCTGGATCGAGCATGCTGAATAGATCTGCGTTTGTATTATTCTTATGCAGAGAAATATTATTTAAAGTATCTTCGTAGGACTCTAATCTCAAAACTTTTGCAAAAAAAGGAAAGTCTGTCCTTATTGCAGTTGCCTTGCCATTTTTCCATTCGCTTGAAAATGCAGCCTTAATTATACGTGGTTTAGTAACCGTTTCGAAATATTGTCCTTGCTCTACTACAACAAACTTTGTAGTTCTATCTTTTTCTTTAGACACATGATTGAGCTCAATTACTGCATGAGCTGTTGTTCCAGAACCTGCAAAATAGTCAATAACTAAAGGTGTTTTTTTGTTCTGAGTAGTTATTTCTATACAACGTTTAACTAAATTTATTGACTTCGGAAAGTCAAAACGCTTTTCGCCTAACATGCTAATAAGGAGGGAGTTACCCCAATTACCAGCATCAAATTCACCACCCGACCAAACTGTCTTTGGAACGGACTTTTCATGTGTCAAAAAAAGATCAAATTCACCTTTCTTTTCAATTGCTACAATTCGATCTAGATTCTGCCTAATTGAATCCAAACCAAAATTCCAGCGCCGTTCCACACCGTCTTGGTCTATAGGCCAAACAGCTATTGTGCCATCAGATTGCTTCACATTCTTACTTTCAGGATGGAACTCAACTTCTGGCACATCACCAATATCAACAACTTTGCCGCTTCTAATATAAATTGGATAGAAAGATAAGCGCCGTTCAGTCCTGAGTGAGTTCTCACCCCATCTTCTCATTTTTCTTGGCGTATCGTTTTTTTCTAGTGTACGACCAATAGCTTCTTTGTCATTTTCGTTAGTTAGGAAAAGGCAATATTCATGCGTTCTATTAAAATCTTTAGTAATTGATCCTTTTGGATTATGGACAACGGTTATACGTGTTAACCGATGCTCATTACTTAAAGACTCCATAATTTTAGACAAGTTAGTAACTTCCGAGTCGTCTATCGCAACAGCTTTAACACCGGTATCACTAAGCAATGTCATCGAAAGTTCTAATCGATTTGCCATAAGGCTTGCCCACGAAGAACTTTTATATTCGTTTTTATACAGTATTGGTGTGGAATTTGTATTGTAAGGTGGATCAATATAAATTAAATCGGCTTTTTTCTTGTATTTTTCCTTGAGTAGGTTCAAGGCTTGATAGTTGTCAGAATGAACCAATGTACCGTTTACCTGATCGTCAATATTTACCAGAGAATTAATAACTTTCTCTTTAAATTCATTAGAGAAAAAGCCTGTATCAACTATCAACTCTCCAGAACAAAAAAGCTCACTTCTATTGCAACTTTTCGTATTAATAAAGCCAAGGTTTTCCCATTCGTTCCATTGTTCTTCATTTGTAAGAACTTCATTTTTGAGGTCTTCGGTTAAAAGACTAACGGAAATTAAATAACTTGTTGACGCTACAAACTTCTTTTTATTCCAAAGCTTCTTCTGAAAGTTTTCTATTTGTGCTAAGAAAATAATCAATTCTTGAGCAACCGCACGCAAACATTGGATCATTCGGAGCTGCTTCTCAATGTTTGCAAACACATGCGCATTTTGCAGGTTATCCAGATTCATCACTTCATTTTTGATGTAGAAATCCAGCTCATTGTTCAAGAAACCGCCCAAATCCTTGTGAATAAAGTAATCGGCGGTGTTGCGCTGAGTATAGGCTGTAAGGTGTCGTTCTAGTTCAGTTCGAGTGGGGTTTGTCTCGGTTGGCGCTCGTTTGGCAAGGTCTGCCCAATGCTTCTGCACTTGGTTATCAGCCAGAATTGTAGCAATGGCATTTTGTACCAAGGAATCCTGCTTGGTACCTTTTTTCATTGCCTTGTATTCAAAATGAATTACCAGCTCTACAGTTTCAATGACATCGCCATTAACCATCACTATGGTTTTAACCACTTCAATAGGCTCGTAAGCTTGCACAAATTCTTCACCCTCATCATCAAGTTTGGTGCGGGTATGCGGTTCAATCAGTACAAAACGGCGATCGGCATCGTTGTCTTTACGGTTGTCTTTGGCTGTATCGGCCGCAACCAATTTAAAACTGACCTTGCGACCATCTTCAAGCTTGAATGAATAGTTCGAGAAATTTTCGCCACTCTTGATGTAATACTGGTCTTTATTTGCCCAATGCAACATCACTTCTTCGCCAGCATAGGGAATAGCGTAGGTGTCACCTTTGTAGCGACGCTTGCTGATAAAATCGCCACTATCGTAATAACGAGAGAAGAAGGTGAGCAGGTGAGAAAAGACAGCGTTTTCATGCTCAACGCTACCTGAAGCTGTAGCGGCTAACTGTTTTCTAAAATCCTGAACTTTAGGGCTTTGATCCGGGTCAAAGCCCGCATCGGTTGCAGCTTTAACCGATGCTTTAAGTTGCTGCTCTAACTCGGCTTTATTGGCATTGCTAGCATCGGTCAATGCAGCCTGGATTTTAGCTTTAAGTTTGTTATCTAGGTAGTCGTTTATCTCATTAGCACGGGCATTGAGGATGCGGTAGATACCAAAGTCCAGTTCTGGACGGTCTATCTGAAAAATTTCTTTTAGCTTTTTAACTAGCTCGTTATATTTGCTCATTGTGCTGTCTCAAAAAATTCAAAAAGGTTATGCCACATGCCAACTGATGGCTGAATAATTCAGTAATGTTGGTCTTTTATTTCATGCGTGCTTCGAGCGTCGCGATTTACTCATCACGCTTGACGGTAATCTCGTCTTAAATGTTAAAATCTCCATGCTTTGGCGTTTTTGCTGTCGCTCTAGCTGCTTAAGTTTTCCTAGGGTTTGTTTTACTCTTCGGTTATTGCTAACCTCGATTTCCATTTACCTACTTAATTTGCGCCTTGGTGTTGCAAAGCACCTCTTCGGGGGCAAAGATTTTGTCTTCGCCCACTTTTCCTGCTTGTCGCTTTCGACTTCAACCAAGGCATGGTTTTACTCCATTCTTTCAGCCAATTTTACTGCAATTTGACGTGTTCTCAGCGCAAACAACTCAGTTGGAGGATTACTGACTTCAACTTCATATAAAGAATGCTCTACTTTTTCCGCTAGATTAAACAGTCGTATACAGGCCTCATTGTCAATTTGCTCACCGCTGTAAACAGTAAAAATTCCTGCAGACTGAAGGCATGGAAGGCAAGCAAATTCAGGGCTAGTCAGTCGGATTGGCTTTTAAGCTGCTCAGCGATCGAGATTTTAATCTGATGATTGCTGTAATCAAAAACCACCAGGGCAAGTGACGTACGTTTTGATTTGGCAGAGTCTATCACATTTTCCCCTAAGGGATGATTGATGCGATAGGCAAAGCTGTGGCGTTCTTGCACTTGTCACATATTGTTCTCGCCACCGACCTTACGCAGAAGTTGATACTGTTCCATTGGCTGATGATTTACCGGTTTTTGCTGCGTAATGCGGTAGTTCGTAATTTTGTGGCACACTGAATTTGGCCCTTTAGTAAGAGATTTAGACTTTACTCATGGCAATTTAAGAGCTCTACAAATTCAAAGTTGTTAAGCGATACTTTGTTTTGAGTTCAGTCTGAGGTGACAGGATTAGACAAAGGTAATCTTTAGACTAGAAGCGGTAGGCATTCGCTCTTTATCTGCAATGCCTACCTCATGGTGAGAGCCGTTACTTTTGTTTTCCTCTCACCATCCTGACATATAGATAAAGAACTGGTCCATTCCAGCGACCATGACCATCATAGAATTGGATAAGCCACTTGCCACCAAACTGGCTATTATCGCTAGCAGTAGATGTCCAATAGCCAGCATAGTCAGGTGTCTGTGGAAATGCTGCTTGCGCTAATGTCGGGCTTTCATAGTTACCTTCACACACATTATCGTTTGGTTTCCAATAGCTTGGTTTGCCTGATGAGCAATAAATCAGTGAACTTAATTCCTCTTTTGTGGGTAAGCGCCAGTCGGTGTGGTTACCATCAGAGATAGACATTCCCATGGCATATGGCCAGATAAAAGTATTAGGACTGCCTTTACAGCTACCGTCTTGCCATGTCTGTCCTACGCTACAGCGCATCCACATGAGCTTGGTTTGCGTGTCGGTGATGGTGCCATTGCCGTTATCAATATACCGCTCTGCAAGTGTACCATCGCCAATTTTGGTAAACGTGGCATTGATTTGGCAATCTGATGTCACTGTACCTGTGGTGTACTCATTGTTATTGAGTGTACCGTTACAGCCTGTGACGGATTCAATTCTATAGCCGATGTCCGTTGAGAGGTTAAAGCTGGCGTGGGTGTTGTAACTGACATCAATACTCTCGGGACTGATTTTGCCTCCGGTTGTTGCTTGCGTGGTGATTTTGTACGTGCTGAGTTTGAAAGATACGGTGACCGCGCACTGGGCATTTATGACCGCTGTTGTATAGCTGTTTTGGGTTAATGCGCCGCCGCAACCACTGATATCATCGATTTGATAGCCGGTATCGGGTGTCACAGTGAAGGTCGTTGCATGGCCGGATTCAACCATGTTGATTGCTGGGCTGATTTTTCCGCCAAGGCTTGCCGTCGCTGGGATGCTGTAGACGGTTGGGGTGACTTGTCCGTTGTCATCGTTGCTGTCACCTTCCGAGCCGCCACAGCCAGCGAGTAATGTTGCTGCGACTATGCTCAAAAGTAGTGGATTTGCCTTTGATGGCGGTGTCTTTATCGACGTTATGGCGAGTTTGATGCTTGCGTGAATGCACTTATTCATAGGTGTTCCCTGTTATGTCGTCCTGATTAAAGCAGGCTGTTGGTCTTGATGATTACTTCGTTACTTGATTGAGGAGGATGTTTTCTGGTGTGAATATTTCGCCGATAGCCTTGTTGAGTGAGTTGCTGTAGATGTCATCTAGGGCATTGTTGGCGGTGATATACGGGGTGTACTCCTTACCTTCTCCCAATGAGAGTTGCCACCTTGCGGTATTCACTTCAAAGGTATCGTCGAGATTGATGAGAAACTGAATCGTCAATGATGCGCGTGTGACCTGAGAGATAAAGGCTTCATCGACTTTGCCTGTTACCGCTTCAGAGGCTTTTTGACCCACTTGCTTGAAGTGTTTCAGCTTCATATTGCAGGTATAGATAACTGTGGTAATGCCATTGCTGGCTTCTTGCTCTACCCAAGCCGTGTTGGCGCAAGGCGACCATTTATCAAACGCCTGACCTATGTTGGTTTGCTTGTAGTCTTCGAGGAAACCCTCTTTTACATAGATAATATTTAATGGTTCACCGAAACGAATGCCGAGAATGATTAAGACGATAAGGAACGCGACAAACGTAACAACCGCGGAGGCTATGATACCTAACCAGCCCGTCATCCACTTTGGCATCCAAGGCCATGTGGTTTCACCAAGCTTGTAATAACGGTAATAGTCATAATTAGCCGTAAGACCAAAGACAATAGAATTGATGATAAAAGGAAGCTTGCTCAGGTTCTTGTCAGTAATGAGTGATGCAACCGCTAGGATTATCAGGTTCAGCAGCGTTAGCATGAGAAACAGATAAATGCCTTTCTTCCACATGCCCTTAGTGAAGTAGTACCCCGAGCCAAACACAAAAGCGAGCGCATTCATGTTAACCACATTCTGCCCCTTTAATTGCTCCTTTTTAGGCCTTGAGGTATGTGCAGGACTTTTTGCTGAAGCAAAATAGCCCAACTTGTCAGCTTGTCTTAGGTCAAATTCAGCAAACACCTTTTGCCAGCCTTTACTTAAATCATCATAGGACTTCACTGTAGGCTTGGTGGCCGTAGACGGCTTAGTTTCAATCGAAGGCTTCGCTACTTGTTTTGGTGTAACAGGGGTGGTGGCTACAGGGATTGCCGTTGCGGCTTGAGTTGTCACGGGCTTGATGTGGGTGATGATACCCACAGCGTTCAACTTGGCTTTTAGTGCGTTAGCTTCACTTTCGCTCAGAGCTTTCTTAATGCATATCGGATTACCTGAGAACAACAGATGTGCTTTTTCCTCGGGGACTTTTAGAAACTTTGCCAGTGCCTGACTCAGCTTATGGCGGTCTTTTCCTTCTGCTATCTCACCTTTAAAAATGACGTTGTAGGAGTTCATTACCTTTCCTTGTAATACGGGTTGAGCTATAGGCTTTACTAGGTCAAGTAGACCTATGTTTGCTCAAGAGTTTAAATGAGGATTATATGCACTAAATGCGGATTATAATCCGTGGTTAGTTGGTAAGCAAATTCCCATAGTGGTTGCCTTGTGACGAAGGAGACACTATGAAAACATTAGCGACTGAGTTTGGTCATGCGATGCGTAAAATGAGAAAGCACAAAGGCTTATCTCAAGATGAATTGGCGTTACGTGCAGAGATTGACCGCAGTTATATCGGCCGTATAGAACGAGCTGAGGCGAACATTA
Source organism: Shewanella septentrionalis (assembly GCF_025370265.1). NCBI lineage: Bacteria > Pseudomonadati > Pseudomonadota > Gammaproteobacteria > Alteromonadales > Shewanellaceae > Shewanella > Shewanella septentrionalis. Next base: position 20,834 of record NZ_JAMTCC010000037.1, read on the forward strand.
CGCTCGATATGTTGTACAAGATTGCTGAGGTGCTCGACTGTGAGCCACATGAGTTGCTACCGAGTCGAATATCACTAAAAGGTTAGGCATTGTCTAAGGCTTAAATACAGCCACGCTGTTTGTAGCTGACTTGCCACTCTTTAAACAGCTCAGTCAATCTCGCTTCATTTTGCTTAACGCCAGACGTTCTTTTGGTTTTTACTTTGGACTTGGCTTTGCCTAGGTCAACACCCGACAGTTCTTTACTGTACATTTTCGGCGTCACGTGGCTGTAGTGCTGTTCAATCATGGCAATGCTAGTGCCACATTGTTTAGCCAATACTTCCATGCTGACGTTACCTGATATCAGTTGCCAAGTAATGTAGGTATGGCGCAATGAGTAAAGTGTTCTAACGCCATGGGGGGATGACTTTAAACCTGCCGCTTTTATCGCTTTATCAAAGGCTTTACCGAGTTCATTGGTTTCACTTCCGTCGACTAAGCGAAACAGCTTGTCAGAAGGCTTTCTGTTTGGGAAACGCTCTCGTAACTCTTGAACGCTGGAGAAAATTTCATCACGGCAAACCACTTCTCGGACGCCCGTGTGTTTGACTGTTTTCCCCTTGGTCACAGTGATATAGAAGATAATATTGTGCTCATTGGTATCGATGTGGATGTCACCCCATGTCAGGCTTTCCATTTCTGTTCCTGGTCGAATACCTGTGTTCACCGCAAACTCCATATAGTCCATCAGTAGCTCACGAATTTGGCGGGTTTTCTCTTTACGGCTGTTTTGCTCAAGCTGATATACAGCATCGAATGCTTTGTCGTATTCCTCTGGTGAAAAATGCGCGCGACGTTGTGATTCAACCCCTTTGGTAGATAGTGAGGGGACTTGTGCTGCCAGCATCCACTTACAATCTACGGCTTCCTTAAACACTAATTGCAGGGCTGCGTTGTGGTTCAGTAGCGTTGATTTTGCGGGTTTCCGGCCAAGTAACTTTTCACGCCATTCATCAAAATCACGCAGCTTTTCATTATTAATCGAAGTGATGAAAGTGCGATCGAAGAAGGGGATATGGTACTTGCGAAGCACCTGAATGTAGGTCGTAAACTTGTGATTTTTGTCTTTGTCTTTGTCTTTGTCTTTGTCTTTGTCCTTTTTGATAATATCTGCCATGGTATTAATGGCTTTTTCAGCCACATCACGAAAGCGCTTGGAACTCACCAGTTGATTACGGTCTGCCATAAATTGGTATTCGATTTGAATCCGATAGGCCATACCAATGGCTTTCTCTTTTTCTTTCTGCTTGGTGGCTTTAGAGTGCCACTTACCAGCCACTTTGATGCGGGCATACCAACGCTCGCTGTTATCTTGTTTATAGACGTATAATTCGTCTGAAATGTCATGCCGTTCGACTTGTTTGCTCATGGTCTGATTCTGATGCTATTTTGCAAAGAATTTGCAAAGTTTGTACTTGTGTCGTAACTATATGAAAAGTAATAGTGATATTACAAGCGTTATATTCAAAATCCCCCGCCCTTAAAAGCGTGCCAGTTCGAGTCTGGCCACTGGTACCAAATCCTTCTAATGAAGGAACTAAACCGACCTAGCGTCGGTTTTTTTGTGCCTGAAATTTGGTTTTTGCTCGGTGCTTTAGGTTGAGCTAGTGGGATTCGGCGATATCCATTTGCGTCATAGTCACACCTTTGATTTGTGCATAAATCGCTTTGCCATGGGTGAGTTGCAGTTCATCGCAGGCCCAAGGGGTGATGTTGGCCCAAAGTTCATCGCGGCCTAGGGCGATTTTTAATTGGATTTGCTCACCATTATCGCTGGGGTATAACTCTTTAATTTCTCCCTTCAATAGGTTACGGATACTCGATCCTTTGGGGATTTCGGTGCAAACCGAGACATGGTTTGCCTGAATACGTACTTTGAGTTTTTTTGTCGTTTCAGCCAAATAGCCACTTACCCATAAATAGTTTCCATCATCCATCACGAGTCGCGTCATGGGGTAGTCGGGATGTCTGTCGGCAACCTTAGCACTGAGGAGTGAGCTGAGTTCCTGCAATGGCACCCAAGGGCGCATTTGCTCGCTATTCCACACTTCACTTAAGGCCCCTTGGGCGATCAATTTTCCCTGATGCAGCACCAGCATATAATCCGCCAGTTGTAAGATCTCATCTAAGCTGTGGCTCACATACACTATCGGTAGTTTTAGTTCCTGCGATAAGGTTTGCAGGTAGGGCAACAACTCGCGTTTACGGGGTAAATCGAGTGACGCTAACGGCTCATCCATCAACAGCATATCGGGCGATGTCAGCAGGGCACGGCCAATGGCAACCCGTTGTTTTTCACCGCCCGATAGCGTGCTGGGATAACGACTGAGCAGTTTTTCAATCCCTAGTAGTTGCACAATTCTATCGAACAAGACTGGGTTAGCTTTACGCACACCATAGTTGAGATTGCCCTTCACGCTGTAGTGCGGGAACAGTCGTGCTTCTTGAAATACATAGCCAATTTGGCGCTTCTCTGGGGGAAGGTTCACTTTGCCTTGTTGATAAAGCAGTTTCTCACCGAGGCGGATTTCACCACTATCTGGGGTCGAAAGCCCGCCGAGCAGGTTCACGAGCGAGGTTTTACCCGCACCCGAGCGGCCAAAAACGGCTGTCACGCCTTGTAATGGCAATTGGGTATCGACTTTCAGTTGCAGTTGTCCGAGTTGTTTTTCAATATTAATTGTTAACATACGCTTGCCGTCCTCTGCAGGGCTTTTTTACTCAGCCATTGGGAGGCGAGTAAAGACGCGAGCGCGATAACGATCGAGATAATGCATAGGCGCATGGCCTGATATTCGGCTCCTGGAGTTTCAATAAAAGAGTACATGGCGAGCGGAATCGTACGAGTTTCACCTGGGATATTAGAAACGAAGGTAATGGTCGAGCCAAATTCCCCTAGGCTGCGAGCAAAGGCGATAATCATCCCCGACACTATCCCTGGAGAGGTGAGCGGCAGTGTGATGGTGAGAAATACCCGCCATCGACTGCTACCTAAAGTGCGTGCGGCCTGCTCGAGTCGAATATCAACGGTTTCAAAGGATTGGCGTATGGCTCTGACCATCAGCGGGAATGACACTATCGCCGCCGCGAGAGCCGCACCGCGCCAACTAAAGCTAAAACTGATGCCAAACCAATTAAATAACCACTGGCCGATAAAACCTTGGCGGCCCATGCTGATCAGCAAGAGGTAACCCACTACCACGGGCGGTAACACCAGTGGTAGATGGAGCACACTGTCGAATATAGCCTTGCCAGGAAACTCGACCCTTGCCAGTAACCAAGCGCACAAAATACCCAAGGGTAAACTGGCGATAACGGCAACGGATGACACCTTTAAACTGAGCAGCAGTGCGGCAATTTCATAGTCGCTTAAAAGAGAGCCACTTAGCAGAGAGCCGCTTAACAAAAAACCACTCAGCACCCTAATTCACTCCAAAGCCATATTTCTCAAACACATTTGTCGCGCTTGGGCCTTGCAGATACTCATTGAATGCTTTGGCGCTTGCGGTCGATTCTTGTTTGACTAAGGCGATAGGGTATTCAATTGGGCTGTAACTCGTTTTAGGGAAGGTGCCAACGATTTTGATCTTTTGGGCGACTTTCGCATCAGTTGAATACACTATGCCAAGTGGTGCTTCACCCTGTTCGACTAAGGCGAGGGCGGCGCGGACATTGTTAGCACGGGCGAGTAATGGCTCAGCAGCTTGCCACAGCTTAAGGTTTTCGAGGGCTTGCTTGGCATATTGTCCAGCGGGCACATGATCAGGGTCGCCAACAGCCATACGGCTGCCTTTTAATGCGGTTTTAATATCCCAATCGCCATTGAGCACCACCTCTGTGATGGGACTATTTTTCTCGGCAATCAAGACTAAGGTATTTTTTAACAAGGTTTTTCGGCTGTTAACATCGACCGCTTTAGCATCGACCAGATAATCCATCCACTTTTGATTCGCCGAGACAAACAGATCGGCGGGCGCACCATTGGCCACTTGTTTTGCCAGTGTTGAAGAAGAGGCGAAGGAGAAGACCACCTTAGTATGGTGTTCTTTTTCATATTGCTGGCCGATTTCGTTAAGGGCATTGGTGAGTGATGCCGCAGCAAAAACAGTCACTTGCTCATTGTCTGCCGCAAAAACTGGGCTAGATGTCAGTACCATTGTGAATAACGAAGCCGTGGTAAAACGCAGTAATTGCTTAAGGTGAATGGATTTCATTGTGTTCCTCCGTGATAAAAAGTGATCGTTATATATCAATCTATATATCGATCATTCAAGCCCTAAGCAATCAATTAGTGATCTATGTGCGGTTTCTTGCTGATTAATGGCATTCATCCGCTGAAATATCTCGGCAATCTTATTGGTATCCTCAAGGTGATGAAGGACAATAGGACTCAAGTCAGACTTGGGTGCGGGATAAACGATGGATTTACATGCATTACTTACGCTTTCCCTCGGGGATAAGCCCTTTGCCAATCCTAGGCGGATAAGCCTGCTTGAGCAGGTCGCCAACACAGGCTCGATCAGCCAAGGCGCCAAGCTTGCGGGGATCAGTTATAAAGCGGCGTGGGACGCGATTAATGATATGAACACCGCCATGCCCGAACCCGTAGTGTGCAGCGAAAAGGGCGGCAAAGGCGGTGGTGGCGCTAAACTCACCGAATTTGGCGAGCGTTTGCTCAAGGTGTATTCCATCACCTCCCAAGTACAAGCAATGGCCTTGGCCGCCTTGCTTGATGAGTCCGTCGACATGCACAGTTTATTAGATGTGATGGCGCATTTCTCACTCAATACTAGCGCTCGCAATCAGTTAACGGGTCGTATCAATGGCATTGATTCATTTGGATTAAATGACAAAATTAGCGTGACCTTAGCGGGCGGGCAACAGATTCAGATTTCAGTGACCCATTCGAGCCGCGAGCGCTTACAGTTAGCCTTGGATAAATCTGTGTTGTTACTGTTTAAAGCCCCCGCGGTACGGGCGACGACACATGCCGGTGAACTGGATGGGCAAAATTGCCTCAGCGGTCGTTTGCTGAGTGTGACTGAACTTGGCGATAAGGCCGAATTAGCCATAGATATTAATGGTAAAGACATCATCTATTCAGTGATGCCACTCACCCAAATGCAGAGTTTGGCTGTCGGCGAGCCATGTTTTGCCTGTTTTGATGCCACGCAGGTGATCCTCGCCAGCATGAATTAGTCGAGTTGAGTGATTGATTCGATTAATCATTGGGTTATTCACTGAGAATGGCCAGTACTTGGCGTTATTGTTGTCGAATGGGATCGTTCGTTTTTGTATTTAAATCGACATCAAAGTCATAAGGCTTCACCCCACGACCTTGATCTTTCTTGAAAAAGAATTAAATGAAGTTTGTATATCTAGATTCGTTTGCATGGCAGAACTACCATAAGTGGCACAATCATAGAACGTCGAACCCCTACAATTTACCGCCTAACGATTTGGTATCGCACTAAATCGGCATTGCTACCTAATACTCAGCCGTGCTTCCCTTGCAAATTTTTACACAGATATTTGCAAATCTTTACCTGTTAACGACACTTCCTTCGTCTACTGTCTTTGGCTAACTCTATATACTGTTGGAACAATTTCAGTTCCTTAGCAAGATGCATGCTTGCTGTCTTTAGCATTGATGGACACGACAATACCGATGAAAAAATCCTCAAAGCGTAAATTGCTGCTCGCGTTAAGCGGCTTAATCCTCCTGATTGGCGGGGCTTATTTTATGTGGCATAAGCCTGAAACGGCACCAACCTATGTGACTGAAGCGGTGCGCCGTGGTGATATCGAAAACTCAGTGTTGGCCAATGGCATGTTGCAGGCCTCTAAACTGGTGAGTGTCGGCGCGCAGGTATCGGGGCAAATTTTAAGTTTGCCGCTGGCACTGGGTGATGAAGTAAAGAAAGGCGATTTGATTGCTCAAATTGACAGCCTAGCGCAGCAGAATAATTTGAAGAATGCCCTCGCATCACTCAAGAGTATCAATGCTCAGTTCCGTGCCAAACAGGCGCAGATCCGTCAAGCAAAGTTGGAATTTAGCCGCCAGCAGCAAATGCTTGCCGATAAGGCCAGTTCCCGTGCCGATTATGAAGTGGCCGATGCTAATTTAACGGTTTATCAAGCCGAGCTTGAGCAATTAGAAGCGCAAAAACAACAGGCTGAGATTAACGTCGACAGTGCCCGAATCGATTTAGGTTATACCAAAATCACCGCGCCTATGGATGGCACTGTGGTGTATTCGGCGGTGGAAGTGGGGCAAACCGTTAACGCCAATCAAACGACGCCGACAATCGTGGAAATGGCGCAGCTCGATACCATGACAGTTAAAGCACAGATTTCCGAAGCCGATGTCGTCAATGTCCATCCGGGTCAAGCTGTGTATTTCACGGTACTTGGCAAACCAAATCATCCCTACCGTGGCATCTTAAGGGCGATTGAACCTGGACCGATTTCGATGGATGGCGACGATAGTAATATGAGCTCTAGCGACTCAGACGCCATTTACTACCATGGTTTGTTTGATGTAGAAAACCCTGACCGCACCTTGCGTATCGGCATGACGGCGCAGGTGTCCATTGTGTTAGCTAAGGCCGATGATGCGCTATTAGTGCCTGCGCAGATATTGCGTATAAAGCCGAGGGAGAAATCCGCGGCGCCAGAAGCTAAGTCTGTCGAGCGTAAAGCCCGCAGCGGCCCGCAGTATCAAGTACCTGTGTTAGTCGATAACCAAGTGCAATATGTGGATGTCACTGTGGGGATTAACAACAAAATCAATGCCGAAATCACCGCGGGTTTAAAGGAAGGCGATCAGGTCGTGCTTGGTATGCCGTCTTCCGATGATGGCAGCAGTAAATTCCGTCGCCCACCTAGCGTGAGGTTTTAACAGTGACAACGGCATTACTTGAAATTTCAGGTTGTTATCGCACTTTTCAGGCGGGTGAGCAGCAACTCACTGTGCTGAAAGATGTGAACCTGTCGATTGGCCGTGGCGAGATGGTGGCGATAGTAGGCGCTTCTGGCTCGGGTAAATCGACCCTAATGAACATTCTTGGTTGTTTAGATAAACCGTCAAAGGGCGCGTATTTTATCAATGGCCAAGATACCTCGACTATGGACGTGGATGAGTTAGCTCAGCTGCGCCGCGAGCACTTTGGCTTTATCTTTCAGCGCTATCATTTACTGGGCGATTTGACCGCCATAGGCAACGTCGAAGTGCCCGCCGTGTATGCGGGTAAAGAGCGCTCGGTTCGTAAGGACAGGGCCGAGCATTTGTTAACGCGTTTAGGCCTTGGCGACAGGCTTGACCATAAACCCAATCAGCTCAGTGGCGGACAGCAGCAGCGGGTAAGTGTGGCGCGCGCTTTGATGAATGGCGGCGATGTGATCCTCGCCGATGAACCGACCGGTGCGCTGGATAGTCACAGCGGCGAAGAAATGATGCAGTTGTTGCAGGAGCTTCACAGCGACGGTCATACCATCATTATCGTGACCCATGATATGCACGTGGCCCAATATGCCGACCGCATTATCGAAATCAAAGACGGCGTAATCATCAGCGATGAGCGCAGTCTGGATAAACAAACGGCTAAGCCGCAAACTTCGATGTCGCAAAGTTCAACGTTACAAAATATGGCGCCACAAAAGCCTAGCGGCACTGTGGTCGCAAAAACAGTGACAGCAAAAGACAGCTCGCGTGCGCGGGTGGCTTCGTTGGACAGATATGTCGAAGCGCTTAAAATGGCGCTGGTGGCGATGTCGACCCACAGGTTACGTACCTTCTTGACTATGCTCGGGATTATTATCGGTATTGCCTCTGTGGTTTCTGTAGTGGCCTTAGGTGAAGGCTCGCAGCAGGCCATTCTTAAAAGTATCAGTTCGATGGGGACTAACACGATTGATATTCGCCCCGGTTCTGGTTTTGGCGATAGACGTTCGGCGCGGGTGCGTACTTTAACGGCGACCGATGCCAATGCCCTTAAAAATCTGCCCTATGTCGATAGCGTGACCCCTAGTATTGGCTCTAGCGCGACGGTACGTTTTGGTAATAAAGCGGTATCGGCCTCGGTGAATGGGGTGGGGCCGGAGTTCTTTCGCGTGCGAGGTTATGAGTTAGCGCAGGGGCAGTTTTGGGATGATGCCAGCGTTGCAACACTCGCCCAAGATGCGGTGATTGATGACAACACCCGTAAGGAGCTTTTCCCTAACAGTGCAGCCGACAATAACTCGGCGATAGGGCAAGTGATTTTCCTTGGCGATTTACCCGTACGTATCATAGGTGTGACTCAACCCAAAGAAAGTGCTTTTGGTAACAGCGATGCGCTTAATGTGTGGGTGCCTTACACCACAGTTTCTGGCCGTATGATAGGTAAAAATTATTTGGATGGCATTACCGTTCGACTCGATGAAACTGTGCCGAGTAACGCGGCGGAGCAGGGTATTATCACGCTGCTTAAAATGCGCCACGGCACGCAAGATTTCTTCACTATCAATACCGATACCATTAGGCAGAACATCGAAAAAACCACAGCAACCATGACCTTATTGATCTCGGCGATCGCGGTGATTTCCCTTGTCGTTGGCGGAATTGGGGTGATGAACATTATGTTAGTGTCTGTGACTGAGCGAACCCGTGAGATCGGTGTGCGTATGGCGGTGGGTGCGCGCCAGAGTGATATTTTACGCCAGTTCCTTATCGAAGCCATTTTAGTGTGTTTGTGCGGTGGCACCTTAGGCATTGCTTTGTCCTACTTAATTGGCGTGGTGTTTGCTCAAACGGGGGGCAGTTTCCAAATGATTTATTCCACCACCTCCATCGTTGCCGCCTTTGCCTGTTCGACCTTAATTGGTGTGCTATTTGGTTTCTTACCCGCCCGCAATGCGGCGCAGTTAGATCCCGTTGACGCATTAGCCAGAGAGTAATAACACCATGAATACTAAAGTTTTTAATCAGCCATTTTCGCTTCGTAGCAGCACTATTGCTGTGGGCATTGCTTTGGGAATCGCTTTGCTAAGTGGCTGCGGCAGTTTGATGCGCTCAGACTTTGAACCGCCTGCATTGGCGATTCCTGAACAGTGGCAAAACACCACAGTGAACGAGCAAGTAAAAGTCGATCCTTGGTGGCAGCTGTTTCATCAGCCCGAGCTCGATAAGCTGGTTAGCCAAGTATTGAGTACCAACAATGACTTAACTCTGGCGACCTTAACCCTGCGTAAAGCGCGCTTGCAGGCAGGGCTAACGCGGGACGATCTGTATCCGCAATTATCGGCCAATCTTGGCGCTTCCCGTAATCAGCCACTCGATGGTGGCGACGCGACTAAGAGTTATCAAGCCAACTTGTCTGTCAGTTATGAGGTGGACTTGTGGGGCAAAGTGTCAGCCAATATCGACCAAGCCCAATGGGCGGCGCTGGCGAGCGCCGAAGATAGGGAAAGCACCACCCAAAGCCTAGTGGCGACCACTGCATCCTTGTATTGGCAGATAGGTTATTTAAATCAACGGATTGATTTAAGCCAAAAGAGTATCGAGTACAGTAAGCAAACGCTGGCATTAACCCAAAGGCAGTATGATTCTGGCGCCGTGACGCAAGTGAATGTGCTTGAAGCTCAGCGCAGTATGGCGGGACAAGAGGCTGCGCATAGCCAGCTTATTCAACAATTAACTGTGGCTAAAAACGCCCTCGCGATATTACTCAATCAGGCACCAGCTGCTGATCCGGCGCAGAGTTTAGCCTCAGGGGACACTTGGGTTGAGATTAAGCAACTCCCCGATGTGGCAGTGCCGGACGTTAGCGTGGGTGTACCCGCAGATTTGTTAGTCAGACGCCCAGATGTGAAGGCCTCCTTGTATCAACTGCGCTCCGCCTTGGCGAGTAAAGATGCGACCTATGCAAGTTATTTCCCCAGCCTGAGTTTAACGGGTGGTGTTGGAGAGTCGACCTCTGAGTTAAAAGAGTTGTTACGCAATCCCGTTGGCAGCTTAGGCGCTGGGCTGGTCTTGCCCTTTTTGCAGTGGAATCAAATGCAAATCAATAATGATATTGCCGATATCGATTATCAAACTGCAGTGGTGAATTATCGCAAGACGCTTTATTCCGCCTTTGAAGATGTCGATAATGCGATTTCGGCTAAGCAGCAATATCGCTATCAAGGGGAGAAGTTGGCGCAGCAATTTAGCGCCGCGGCGGCCGTTGAAGCCATTTATGAGAGCCAGTATCGCAATGGTGCTATCGGTATTCAGAATTGGATTGATGCCCAAGAGAATCGTCGTAGCGCCGAGGCGGCTTTGCTCGAGAATCGTTACAACCAACTCACCGCCCAAGCGACGCTTTATCAAGCCCTTGGCGGCAGCGATATCGCCCCGCCTTTGGCAAAGGAATAACGCACGGTTGTAAAAGCATCACAGCGCGACAGAAAAATAAAAAACCGCTATTAATAGCGGTTTTTCGTTTTTATATAACTCAGGCAAGCGCAAGTCTTTGAGTGCTATTGCCTTTGCGCTGTGCTTAGCCGTTAAGCCACATTAGCTGCGGAGTATTTGCAACGGCAGGCTGAGCATATCATCGCCCGTTCCAGCTAAGTGCCAGATGATGCCGACTAAGGCGCCAACTGTGAGCAAATACCAAATAACCGAGAAGATTTGCCCGTATCTGTCTAATGGCAGCAGATGGCTTTGATGGCGAGTACGCCACTCGAAAATAATTTCTAGGCTGCCAATTAACAATAAGAAGCCCAATAGCGCTAAGCCTAAGGTGTAGCTGATATACACTCCGAAAGCGGCACCGGCGGCGCAGGCGACCAAGCCCATGATGCTGTTCATTGAAAAACTAATGCTCTTTAAAACATGCCCGCCATCGAGTGGCAAAATAGGCAATAAATTGAATAGGTTAAGTAGCGCATTAAAGGCGGCAAGGCCTGCAAAAAACACATTGCCCGTGGCGTGGTAAGCAATCAAGGATGCGATGGACATCAAGAGTCCAAAGGTTGGCCCCATGATAGAAATCACCACATCTTGCCAACGCGTATTAATTTTCTCATCGGAGAGGGCAAGTCCGCCCATAAAGGGAATAAGGTAAATTCCTTTGGTTTTCATCCCAAAATATTTCATCGCGCGGATATGGCCGTATTCGTGGAACACTAAGCAGGCGATGAGCGCGAGGGCAAATTGGAAGGAGAATAGCCAAGAATAAGCGGCAACGCTGGCGCCCGCTAACACTACTTTTATGACTTTGGCGCTCTTTAACAGTTTAAAACCAAGGGAGGCAAGTCCTACCATGCTCAGTTTTTGCTGCTTCACAATGGGCGTTTCTGGAGTTTGGCGTTCAATATCTTTTTCGGTGCGTCGGCCTTGGTCGATGATTTTGTCATCCAGCAGCAAGCAGTAATCAAGGCGGAAAGGCTGCCAAACGAGATCGGTTTCGAGGCGAACTTGGATTTTATTTTCTGTCATGGCGATGGCTTGCTCGCCACTTTCGGTCGCCAATGGGCTGCTGTGGTGGGTGAGCTCAAAGACATGAACCTTGAGGCCGCCATTGTCGACGGAAGCTTCTTTTTGTGAGACTAAGGTATTGTCCCAGAAGAGTTGTTGCCAGCCCGCGAGTGAGCCTTCTAAGCGCAGTTGTTTGCCTAAGCAGTCAATCTTAAGTAGTTCCAATTTCGGTTCCATCTGTTTGTATATTTAGTGCCAACTTAAACGTCATCCCTTGAGTCGACGAAGAAGATGGTCATTTTGAAGTGTATTTTAGCCGCGCTTTGCCAGTGGACTCGGCGCTGCTACACAGCGGCAAATTATGCCTGTGAATTCACTATGAGGATATTAGCTTTTAAGGTCATAGTGTTTTTTATTGAGCAACTGAGTTGTTGGTAGATAGTATCTCAGCTGCTTGCCGTTTATTCATCGAGGGTGCGTACAATTTCAATCCCTTGGGAAATCGTTGTGAAAGCCAGCTTAGCAACGCAGCATTGCCCCAGTGCTTGGGCATGGTTTTGAACCCACTTGATAAATTCATTGAGCGGTAAATCTTGTTTTTGGCGCAGTAATTGCGGCAGTTCGCCGACGGGATCTTCATGGATTTTCTGCGGACAGGCACTGATTAGATAACGCTGGCCTTTAGAGTCGAGTAATTGATCGGTATCGATAAAATGATGCTGATAGAGACAGGCGAGTTCGAGCCAATCCCTTTGGTGTTCTAGGTAAAGTAATTCGTCACTTTGAGTCAGTTTTACAATGGCTGGCCATTCAATACTCGACATCTTAACGCTAGTCATTTCAGATCCTTAGGTAGTTTAAAATGGGCTCTGAGACAGTCTCTGAGAACAATCGGCGGCAGTAGACAAGGATTAGGATTATACAAGAAGATACTTGGCATGCTGCGTGAGTTTATCTAATAGCAGTATGCCACGCTGAGGGAAGATTGATAGAGGCCAGAACGCGTTCGCAGAGTCTGGCAGAATGAGCAAGGAGTAGTGAATGCGTCATTACTCCTCGCGAGTATTAAGTCGTCGGTGCAGCTTTGGCCTTAGCGTTATAGTCAAAGTTAATTTCTTGATTAACATTGGCAATGCAGCAAGTGCCGTGTTCACGGGCAGTGCGATGATTCGCTGGACCTATATGTAACTCAACATTGAGGAATACGTGTTTAAGCACTTCGATGCGGTATTTCTCGTAATAGCCTTCGACTTCTTGTTTTAAGGTATCGAACTCGAGTTCTTCACGGGTGCGCTCATCCAGAATGCGATTCTTCTGGTCGAGCATCATCTTGATTTGCTCGATCATCACAGCGTCGCCTTGCCATTCTGACTTTGGGGGTAATTTATTGAGGCGAGCCTCAATATCTAAACTGGCGACAACCATAGCTTTAACGCTTTCATCGAGTAGCTTGAGAGCTTGCTTAAGTTCCCCATGTTCCATCGCGCAATAAACGTCGGTTTTGGTTCCCGCCGTTGCCCCTATGACAACCGCCGTGATGCCTTTCTCTGCACGTGCGACACCGCCCACCAGATCGCCACGACGACCACTCGGATCGCTGACCGTTAAACTGCCAGCTGTTTTGGTATGGCTGTGCAGCAACTGTTTAGTGACTAAGATATTGCCCTTGGCCACTAAGTTGGAATATTGCACAAACTGGGCGCTGATCTGGCCTTGAGAATGGATATTGGTAGAGTATTCATTAGCTTTGATTTGTCTGCCTATGATGCCTTTACTGACTGTGACATCACCTTCCGCCTCTAGGGTCGCGGAGTCCACAAAGCCCATTACGGTTATATCACCCGAACTTTTAACTAGCATGCCCTCGTGGACATCGCCGGTGATTAAAATACTGCCCTTAAAGCTGATATGGCCTGTGCTGATATCGACATCTTTAAGCTGCAAAATATCATCGACATTCATGCCTGTACGGGTTTCGACGGGTTGGCCAGGCACAGTGGCGATGAGTTTATTGGGATCCTGCGGATGCAAAGCTGTGCCGGTACCCGCTTGGAGTATGGCATCTTTACCCGGTTTTTGTTTAAGTACTTCGCCCTTGATGTTGTAACCTAGTGTGCCTTCGGTGGCGGGGTGTTTAACTATTAAAACATCGTCGGCTTTGACGACGATAAGTGAGCCGAGATTACGCATATCGACAGTGCCATCTTCTCGCTCTTGTGGCTGGAGTAAGCGTTCGCGCGCGAGAAACACTTTACGTTCTAATACCGCATTGAGTCCATTGACCGGTGCTTTACCTTGGGCAATGTCACTTTGGCACACTTCACCCGGCTTCAGCGTGCTAAGTTGTTTGAGTAGGGTTTGAATTTTGAGCTTGCTTAACCCCATGCAGACGTTGTTCTTTTTGAGATGGGTGAGGATCTCAGGCAAATCTATCTGTTTACCGCCCCATGCTGCGGTCAGTTTGAGGCTGGCTTGCATTTTATCTGGGCTAATTTCGATTGCTATGGTGCCATCGCGGCGTTCAGCTAAAGTGGCGAAGAGCTCAAACTTTCCGTCATCTTGGCTGCGCAGAGCGTTGATTTTAGCGACGGTTTTAGTAATAGCTGGCTCTAAAGGAAACAGGGAACCGAATTCAGGTAAAGACAACAGGCGCATTATGTCTTCATGGGTGACTGGGCCATGGACATTAGGGATCAGGCGCAATTCAGCTTTGGTCTTATCGCTGTTTAGCTCTATGAGTTCAGGGTCCAGCATAGGGGCATTCCTAGTAATTGCGTTTTATTATTGTTTAAGAAGCTGATTTGAGTATAACAGTAGAAACTTAGGGTAAAGAAGCCTTTTTGGCTGCAAAAACAGCAAATGTTGGCATTTTGTTGTTAATGGTCTACTGGGCGATTTATAGTTAGTTTTTTATAAGAAATTGAATGAGATAAACAGTGTTATCTCTGGTTTATTCCTACTAATCACAGTGTAAGTCGCAACTTAATGCTAACTTTCGCTTTAGCGATTATTTTGGTGTTTTAAATCAAATTCCTATGCTAGGAACGGCAGTTTGAGGTAAATGGAAGTGTGTTTACGGGAATCGCTGACATGCGGCAGATCATAATATTGAGTTTTGTAACACGAGGAAAGATAAGCTTTATCTGAAAAATGGGATAGTGACACGAGTGAGTATGAGGCGTAGTCAATAACGCGCCTATAAATAAGCGCGTTATCTGTAGAGTTTTACTTGTGTTGGAAGTAATACAGCTTGTACTTGTTGTTATCGGCAACCACTTTTAATTGGCCAAATTCGGCGGCAATGATATCGGAATAGGGCAAGTGGCGGTTGGCGACAATTTGCCAAATGCCGTTATGTTGTAATTGCTTGGCACTATCAGTGACAAAGTTCTGCGCTATGCTGGTGGTGCTTGCAAGACCATCGTGGAACGGCGGATTAGAGATAATGCCGTTAAATTTCCCCGTGGTTTGTGTCAGTCCATCGGAAGGATAGACTTTGGCCGTCATGCCATTGGCGGCTAAGGTGAGTTCGCATGAAGCCAAGGCCATCGCATTAATATCGACACACTCTAAGGATAAGTTCGGCTGGGCCTTGAGCAGGGCAGCGGCAATCACGCCGGCGCCGCAACCAAAATCGAGCACTCGGCCCGAAAGTGTCGGTAGGTGCGACAGTAATAATTCAGTGCCCAGATCTAAGCGTTTTTCGCTAAACACTCCGACTAAGTTACAGATACTGATCTCGCCCTGTGGCGTTGAGAGTTGATACTGACTGACCCAGTCACTGAGTTTCATCGCCGGCGCGCTACCTTCCAAACTGCTGCCAAATAACAGGCAGTGGCGAGCGTTATCGAGCTTCATCCCAGTCGCAAAATACTCAGGCAACAGCTTCACTAAAGACTTAATCCCGCCTTTGTTTTCTCCAACGACTAACAGTTGGCCGTTAGGCACAAGATGATTGGCGGCGAGATTAAACAAATAAGGTGCTAAGGGTTTGGCTTTGGGGAAATATACAATAACCGTATCGTATTTTTCTCGCTCAACTGGGTCTTGGTGCGGCAGGTCATGGCCGAAATAGCAACGCAGCTTTGAGTTGGCGTGCGGCGCTAAGTGCAAGTAATGGTGGTAATCCAAGGCGAGTGCATCGACCGATGCCGCGACATCGAGCAGGGCTTTTGGCAGTAGATCGGCTTCATGATTGAGCACTAAAACTTTATGTTGGCTTAGGCTGTCTTGATTACGAATAATGACTTGCGATGGATTGGTTAACACGGTTACTGGCACCTATAAACTTAAGTGTGGGCATTATACCCGTTATTCACGCCTGAGCCAGTTTGCATCGAATCCCTGCGCTAAGACCTGATAAAATCCCTAATAAAAAAAACCAATAAAAAAGGCAACAGCATTATGCGGTTGCCTTCTATTCGTTGAATCACTTAGACATTAGCTCTTAGGTTTCTTCGGTTTAGGTAATAAGCTAAAAATCTTATTGGCGATATCGGTATTGTCTTGATGGCCGTTAAACAGCTCAGATGCCGGACCTGCGGCAAAGACTTGTACGTCTGTGCCTGTGTGACCGTCGGTTGTCCAACCTGTATCAGTACGTTTATCAATAAGATGGCGAATTGCCACCGCCATGGTTTCTAATCCCTGCATTCTGGCGACGTTTAATTTGGCGACTTCTTCTTCGCTAAGTTCAAAGCCTAAACCGCGGGCAAGATCGGCTTGCCATTGTTCGCCACTGATGGCGGCTAAGGCTAAAGTGTCTGTGCTAGCCGAGATATTACGCAGGATTTCAGGGTTCCAGTTGTAGTTACCATCGACGCCAATCGATAGGCCACCGGTATTGTGGTCGGCGGTGATCACCATCAGGGTATCGGGATGTTCGCGCACAAATTGCTCAACCACTTCAATGGCATTGGAGAATTCATCCATCTCACCCATGGCAGTGGCGATATCGTTATTGTGGCCCGCCCAGTCGATGAGACTCCCTTCGACTAACAGCACAAAACCTTGGTCATTTTGCGACAGTAAGCTGAGTGCCTTTTGGGTTAAGGTGCTGAGTTTTCTTGCATCTTTCTCATCAATCGCCCAAGGCAATTGTACTTCAGCAAACAGGCCCAACACTTTTGGTTGGGTGATGCTGGCGAGATCCTCAAAACGGCTGATGTGTTGATAGCCCTTGGCTTTAAACTGCTCTAACAGCGCAGGAGGAAAATACTTTTGACCACCGCCTAAAAATACATCGGCGTTGGTTTCTAAATAGCTGAGTGCCAGAGCGTCGTAATTTTTACGGCTTTCGTTGTGGGCCAAAAAGGCCGCTGGCGTAGCGTGGTTGATTTGCGATGTTACTGCGACACCTGTGCTGAGGCCAAGGGATTTGGCTTTTTCGAGTATGGTCGGCAGCGGTTGTTTTTGGGTATCGACCGAAATCGCCCCATTATAGGATTTTACCCCAGTGGCGAGTGCGGTTGCCGCGGCGGCTGAGTCAGTCACATAACCACTGACGCTCGCGGGATAGGTACTCGCCATGCCCACCAGTAAACGGTCAAATACGGTTTGCTCGACTTCTTCGGTGTCAGGATTATCTTTGTAATAGCGGTAGGCGCTAGTGTAAGACGGCCCCATACCATCACCTATCATGATGACGATGTTTTTCGGTCGCGATGGCGCTTTCGTTGGACCCGTTTCATCTGCCCAAGCTGGCGTAGATAACAGCAAACTGATGCCGAGTAACAAGAGTGGCGCTTTGGTGAAACTCATATCACATCCCTAGAAGTGGTTCGGCGCTCGCGATGTGCTCGCGCCTTACAATCAACAAACTCGTTGGTAAATTCTTATGCTTTGGCGTTAATGCGTGCTTCGATAGCATCCATTAACATGCCCGTGATGTCGACATCAAATGCCGCTTGGATTTCACGGATACAGGTTGGGCTCGTCACATTGATCTCAGTCAGCTTGTCACCAATTACATCCAGCCCGACAAAAATCAGTCCACGTTTTTTAAGCTCAGGGCCAATCGCGCGGGCAATCGCCCAATCGCTGTCGGATAAAGGCTGCGCCACACCGCTACCGCCGGCGGCTAAGTTGCCACGGGTTTCACCTTTCATTGGGATACGTGCCAACGCGTAAGGTACAGGCTCGCCATCGACCACTAAAATGCGTTTATCGCCTTTGGTAATTTCAGGGATAAAGGCTTGCGCCATCGCATATTGTTGGCCATAACTGGTCAAGGTCTCGATGATCACCCCAAGGTTAGGGTCATCCTGCTTCACGCGGAAAATCGAGGTGCCGCCCATGCCATCTAAAGGCTTGAGAATGATATCGCCCTTAGCTTGGTGGAAGGCACGGATACGTTTGGCATCACGGGTCACGATTGTTTCTGGGGTGAATTCACTAAACCATGCGGTGAACAGCTTTTCGTTAGCGTCACGTAGACTTTGCGGCTTGTTGACGATCAACACGCCTTGCTCTTCGGCGCGTTCCAGCATGTAAGTGGCGTAGATAAACTCAGTATCGAATGGCGGGTCTTTACGCATTAAGATCACGTCGAGTTCGCTCATTGGCGTGTCTTGCGCTTCGCCTAGCTCATACCATTTACTCGCATCATTGATAACAGTTAACGGACGCATATTGGCCATTGCCACGCCGTTGACCATGGCAAGATCGGCCATTTCCATATAAAACAGCTGATAACCTCTGTCCTGCGCGGCCATTAACATGGCAAAACTAGAGTCTTTCTTAATGTTGATCTCACTGATGGGGTCCATCACTATGCCGAGTTTTATCATTAATCTGTTCCTTATTTGTCGCCGTTTGCAGGCAAAAAAGCATTGATTGGATAATGGGTCTGTTATGCCAGCGTAGCTTGCGGCTGCGGTTTAGCCTAAATCACCAAATCTGAGTTGCAGCGCCGTAATGGCCGTGAGCGAGGCGGTTTCAGTGCGAAGCACTCTGGGGCCAAGCAACACATCGGTAAATTGATAGGTTTCTGTCATGGCGATTTCTTCCGCCGACAAACCACCTTCTGGGCCAATTAACAGGCGCACGCGAGTGTGCGCTAAATCTAAACCATTGATACCGTGTGCGGCACGTGGGTGTAAATTGAGTTTCAGTGCCGAGGTTGGCTCACTGCACCAATCGTGTAAGTCCATCGCTGGGCGAACCACAGGTACTTGACTGCGGCCCGATTGTTCACAGGCGCTCACAACGATTTTCTGCCATTGCTGAATTTTTTTCTCTAGGCGTTCGCCATTAAGCTTTACACCGCAGCGATCGGAAAACAGCGGCGTAATGGTATTAACCCCCAGCTCGACCGATTTTTGAATGGTGAATTCCATTCTGTCGCCACGGGAAATCACTTGGCCTAAGTGCAAGTTGAGTGGCGACTCAGATGAATTTGCCTCACAGGAAAGCAGTTTTACTGTGACATGCTTTTTACCTGCATCGACAATTTCAGCAAGATAATCATGGCCATCGCCATTGAATAGGCTGATATGTTCGCCGTTACCCATGCGCAGCACTTTGCCGATATGGGCCGCGCCATCTTCGTCTAAGTTCAGCTGTTGATTGATGGCTAATGGCTGAGGTTGATAAATTCTTGGGACTCTCATTCGACCTTACTCGGCTAGTTGTTGACGCAGTGGTGGCGCATTACAGGCATTCTGCACAAAGGGGTTATGGTTGCCTTGAGTTTGCGCTATAGCGTTATCGCGTTTGCACTCAATAGTATCAACTGGATAGGTTTTATCCCATGCCTTAAACAATTTTAATTGGCTCGACGCGATTTTAAGCCCATAGGTCTGCTGCATATAGAGGTAGGTTCTGGCTATCTTACCGCGGGCGTTTACGGGCGGCTGCGCCTGACGATTCTTAAAATCGACCACCATAGCACATTGGCCATACTGGTCGGCTTTACCGTTCCATTGGCTAAAACGGAAGTTGCTGCGATCGCCGTTCACTTCACCGATAGCGGGCACTAAGTTGTGCATGTCCGCTTCCATCTTATTAAATTCGTTACTGTTATCGGCGCAGTTTTTACGCCCGCCCTTTTGCCAGCATTGGAGCTGATGGCCAAATTCCCAGGCGGGCACTATGTGTTCCCACTCGATACGGTTGGCGCGGGTTTCCTGTTTACGGACTTGATAACCGCAGCTGGCGAGATCGGGTTTCCACGATTTGCCTTTGATTTGAATATCGCAGCCACAGTAAAAACTCACAGCGGGTAGAGTGCCTTGGCGACTTCCGGCGTAGAGTGCCTGCGACTTGGTTTTTGCTTGGCTGAAACTATTGGGGTGTGATACTGAGGCGCCAGCTGGCACAGTTAAGATTGCCGCCCAAGTGATCAGGCACAGCAAGAGGCGCCGTGAATTAACGGTTAAAGACGTTTTGTTCAAAATTTATCCCAAAATAACAAATACTACGCGAGCCTTTGGCTCGTCTTTTATGGCGTGATGGTAAGGGAAATGCCGCTGCTTATGCAAATTGCGTCGTACTTTTTACTCACGCAATTCCCAAATGCTGAAATTCGAATTGTGGGGTGGGTGTGAGGATTGTGCGCGAAGAGGGCTTAGTTCGCCGTTAAATGGGTCTTGCAGCGTTTACAGATATAACGGCTTTCGCCCCGCAACACTTTGTTATGGCGGCGAATACTTAACCGAATCGGCCCACAGGCGCAGCGATACTCCACGTCGCGACCTGCCACCGAAGTGGTATTGAAGCTGTGGGTGGTACTCGGGTTAACCTTAAATACCGTTAGCATCAAAGATTGCCATTCTTTACCGTGGGGCTTGGTTTTGCCAAAAAGCTGAAAACACAGTAAATGACAAATTTCGTGGGGCACGACCTCAGTCAAAAATGCTTCGCTGTTTTCGCTTAGCAACACGGGATTGAATCGTAAGCGATTCTGCTGCAGATGAGCCGTACCCGCGCTCTTTCCCCTGAGACTAAATTGTGTGACTGGGCGTGGAAAAGTGCGCTTAAGCGATATCTCGGCCTCTTGATAACAAGCTTCAATTCGCTCTAGTACTTGTATTTGCAGTGATGAGAGTGGGCGTGATGAACCGGTGAAATTATGTGCCTGAGCCGTATCTTGTACTGGTGGACTCGTTATCACCTGCGACTTATCTTGGCTTTGGCCTAAGGCTGCGTATGTCGATTTTGTCAGTGGGGCGAGTGCTTCACTGCTGCGACGACGTAAAGCATTGAGTAAGTCTGCAGGTTTCAACATAGGATTAGCGTTGGATCTCGTCGGTTAAAGGTAAATATTGAGTGCTTAACACTCATTTAGCTATAGAAGCATCAGTTATGAAGCCAATCCTAAGTACGGCGCTTGGCTTCAGCTTCGAACGCTTGTTCTTGCAATCCGCTCTTAATACTCAGCCTTCCAAATCAGCGCTTGAAATAAGAGTCAGGCCAAGCGTTCGCATCATAGCGAACGCTATCTGACAATACCAGCCTACTCAGCCTAGGTTATAAACTCGTCGCCGCTTGCATCACCATAGTGCGCACTTGTTCGACTATGGCTTGCTCAGTATCGGCGTCATAGCCTTTGACTCTTGGGGTGTGAATGTGGCCGACTTTCGCACTGCTATTAAACTTTTGCTGCAACACTATGGCGCGATAGGAAATTTCATTAGAAAGATAACCGCCGCCAGAGCCTTCGACCGACGTTTCGTTTTGCAGCTCATTCAATGATGTTGCACTAAACTCACCGCGGGCAAGGGTAGTGACTGTGTGGTTATCGTTGACTTTCCATTGGCCATCTTTGACTTGCATGGCGGCAACCGGCAGCGAGAATTCGACAAACTCAGGGCCGATAAAATCTTTACCATTAAGCTTTGGGGCAAGCGGTGCGGTTTTAGTGCCGCCAGTGAGGACATTTTGGTTATCGGGCGCAGCAGCACTGCGATTTCGGGCAGGGAAGCGTTCAATATCAAAGTCAGTTCGGCCCATGCTGACGGTAAATACAAATTGGGTTTTAGGATCGCGGTATATCGGACTCAGTAGCGATTCGATAAGTCCTTGATCAAAATCTTCAAAACGCACTGGCACCATAGCGGTTTCGATTTGCGCCGTTTTGCCATTTACATCAAAGCGGAAACCATCCAAGGCGAGGGCGACTAAGCCAGAAGGATTACTCTGGGTGATATCTTTGTCAAGGAAGAAAGGATCGAAACCCGTGAGGAATATTTTGATTTGAACATCATCAGCATATTGAATATCGCTAAATCCCCGTGAGGCCTTTTCAACTGCACTCATTAATATATCATTTTGCCAATCGGCCATTTTAAAGTTGGCGCTGGTGCTCTTAAGACTTTTAAGCATGGCAAGGCGCGCCCAATATAAAGGTCGGTCGTCAAAATGCCCTGACTGCACATCGCGTACCGCTTGTTGCCATAATCTATGGCCTTGGCGCGCGGCTAATTGGGTGGCGTCAACTTCGTTTTTCTTTGAGCTTAGTTGAGCCAGACCATCGTCAAGTGCTTGATAGCGAGTCACGACTTCGCCCATGGTTTTTTCGGCTGTGGGTAGGCGGGAAACTTCAACATCACCCAATAGCTGCACAGCACTGGCCGTATTGATCAAGCTACTGGTGAGGACTAGCGTTAACACTGGCTTCAATACTGGCTTCAACATTTTTGATTTCCCTGTAGTGATTAGACCTTATTTGATTGGAAATGATGTTCATCTCGTCTTCTGGAAGGCTCTTATGCCAAAAAGTATGCACTACAAGCTGAGGGTAATAAAGTTATGCTCAGTGATCTTCGTCATCTTATGCCAATATCTTCTATCTCATCATCTTCTCTTTCAAAGGCGCTGAGCTGACATCAGTCCTTCTATGGCAGAACTTACTTGCCTCTTTTTTGCCACTATTGGTCAGCAGTTTGCTAGGGCATACAAAAACGCTAAGTGATAGCCTTAATCACTTTTTAGTTCTTTGGATTTTTTGTTTCTACAAGGAGACTTTATGCGTTCGTTCGCCATATCGACTGTGTTGATTATGTCCTCACTGTTAGCGTCGTCAATCATAGCTGCCCCGACATTTGCCACAACAGCGGTGAAGAAGGAGTGGCAAGAAACCCACAGTTGGGATGCCATTTTTACTCAGCATCAAGCTGAGCCGCAACAAGCTAAACTGCAAAAAACTAAGCTCCAACAAACCTCGGGCGTGGTAGCACTATGGAACGAAAACAAGCAACAGGGATATACCAACAATCTTAAACGTGCCAATCAAGGTTTTTTACCTGCATCGACCTTTAAAATCCCCAATAGCTTGATTGCGCTCGAGTTGGGTGTGGTGAAGGATGAGCACCAAGTGTTTAAGTGGGATGGTAAAAGTCGTGATATCGCCACTTGGAATCGTGACCACAACTTGATTACCGGGATGAAGTATTCGGTTGTGCCTGTCTATCAAGAGTTTGCCCGCCAAATTGGTGAGGCGCGGATGTCGAAGATGATCGCCTCCTTCGATTATGGCAATGAGGATATCTCGGGTAACTTAGATAGCTTTTGGCTCGATGGCGGTATTCGGATTTCTGCCACTGAGCAAATTGATTTCCTGCGTCGGCTTTATCACAACAAGATCCATGCCTCAGAGCGCAGTCAACGAATCGTTAAGCAAGCCATGCTCACCGAGGCGAATTCTGACTATATTATTCGCGCAAAAACCGGCTATGCGGTCAGAGCTGAACCAAGTATTGGCTGGTGGGTAGGTTGGGTAGAACTCGATGATAATGTGTGGTTTTTTGCAATGAATATGGATATCCCCAACGCTGCAGGTTTGCCATTGCGCCAAGCCATTACTAAAGAAGTATTAAAACTGGAACACGTAATTCCTTAGCCCATGAGGGATTGCAGGCTTTCTTGGCTGCTGAAGCGTTTTACGAAGAAGTCTAAGAAAACGCTGATGTTGGTGGCCAGTTGACGTCGACTCGAATAAACCCCGTAAACCTTAAAGGGTTCAATCGGCCATTCCTGTAAAATCGGTACTAGTTGTCCATTGGCAAGTTCGGTCTTACAGGCCGAATTGGATAACATGGCGATGCCAAAATCATCCATGGCTAACTGTTTTACCATGATAGGGCTATTGACCCGCACTTTACGTTGGAAGTTCGCCATGGTTTTACGCGAACCTTTACCCAGTGGCCAAATCGGCGCCGAGCGAGAAGTCCCCAATAAAATGCCACTGTGCAGGCTGAGTTCTTTTGGCGTTGCGGGTGTGCCTTTGAGTTTTAAGTAACCTGGGCTTGCGACTAAAATCGGTTGGCGTTCAAACAGTAATCGTGCGACTAAGTCCGACGATTGAAGTGGGCCATATTTGATGGCTATGTCATATCCTTCGCCGACCAAACCAATATCGTTGTCGGTAAACTGGACATCTAATTCAACATTGGGATATAAACGCATAAATCCGCTACAGAGGTTAGCGATAAGTTCTTGGCTAAATGACACAGGGATCGCAATCCGTAATGATCCTGACACATCATCGTGAGTATTCTCGATAACAGCCTTGGCCGCTTCCACCTCATTGCGAATGGAATCACAGTGTTGGTAAAAGAGTGCCCCGACTTGGGTCAGACTCAAATTACGGGTGTCGCGCTGTAGCAATCGCACGCCAAGTTGTTCTTCAAGCTGCGCGATTTTGCGACTTATGGTGGATTTTGGGTGGCCGGTTTCACGTGCAGCTTGGGAGAATCCCTTAGCTCTAACTACGGCTGCAAATAGCATCATACCGTTTAAATCTGGCATGTTTTTCCCACTGTCTCATATTTGGAACATAGCGTCTTATGCAGTTTAATGGCATTTGACGGGATAACAAAGTTATATTTATTGGCTAAAAATTTTCAGAGGCTAAGCAGAGGATCTTTTGATGACCAGCAATAATCAGCCCACACACATGACTCAAGCCCAAACGCCCGATCCGCTTTTTTTACAAGCCGAGCATTTGGCAAAGGATTTTTCTCTGTTTCCTAAGCACAGCAAACAGAGTTTATCGGAAGAAATTAAAGGTCTTTTAAATGAGGATGCCATCCAGGCAAACTTGAAAGACTTGGCATCGTTAGATGTCGACGGTTACGTTACTAAAGTGATCCAGCCGACCCAAGATAAAGGTCGTCCTGGTGCAAAACGTATCATTGCCGATCTTAAAGGTCGCTTGATTACCGAAACTCACTTGGGCTCTTTTTACAGTGCTGAGGTCGAGCTGAACTTTGGTTCACGCACTCGTCGTATTGGCTTTATCGCCCAAGAACGCACTACCGCAAACGGTGCTTGGATGCCTGAGCATCATTACGCCGCCTGTAAAGCAATTCGTCATTTTGCCGAATTGTCTATGCCTATTATCTATTTAATTGATACTCCTGGAGCTGATGCTGGCGAAATCGCTAACAGCCAAAACCAAGCGCATTCAATTTCTAAAGCTATCGCAGAAAGCGCTAACGTTGACGTACCGACAGTCGGTATTGTGATCGGTGCCGGTTATTCTGGTGGTGCGATTCCATTAGCGGCGGCGAACATTCTGTTGTCGTTGCGTGACGGTATTTTCAACACGATCCAGCCACAAGGTCTGCAAAGTATTGCCCGTAAGTACAACTTATCTTGGCAAGAATGTGCGAAATCTGTGGGTGTATCACCAGAAGAGCTTTATACCTCAGGCTGTATCGACGGTATCATCGACTTTTCACCGGGTGACCGTGATGAGCGTCAGCACAATTTGCGCCGCGCTATTATTAGCAGCGTAGAAGCGGTTGAGCGTGCAGCGATGAATTTTGTGCGTGAATCTAAAGATTTACGTGAGCATTATGACCGCAGCTTAACTCGTTTCCTAAATCCATCTAAAAACTTGATGGCTTTGGAACTGAACGCAGAATTGGCTGTGGCAACGAGCCCGACCAGTCACCACAACCTGTTCGGTAGTGCTTATCGTTATTTGCGTTATTTAACGCTGCGTAGCCGTATCCATTCGATTTCTCAAGAACAATATGGTCGTCTGTCACGTGCTAGCGTGCCAGAAGGTGATCTGTTGGCGCGTATTCAACAAGAACAAGACCGTGTGTTCCAAGCTTGGTTATCTAACCCAGATAAACTGGTTTATGACGAAGAGCTGAACAAATTGTGGACTACTTTTGTCGCTAAGCGTGATGAAGTGTCTACCGAGCGTAACATGTTGACTCGTTTGATTTTGGGTGAACCAAAAGAGAACTATAAGAAAGCACGTAAGGCGCTGTTATTTAACATCAGCTGGTCTTTATATCACCGCTGGAAGAGCAATGCGGCTAACAACTTCAAAGGGCTTATTCAGCACTTAGAAAGTTTGCCAAAGTCTGTGACTCAAGCTAAATGGCCTGAGCTGAATCAGCTGACCGTACTCGATGTGGTTGTGAATGAAGAACTGCGTGAAGACTTTATTTGGCAATGCCATAACATTCTGATCTTCAATGCCTTGTACGACAACGTTGTCGGTAGCTTAGCGTCAATCGCGAAAGAAGCCATGATGTCGAAGAGTTTGTCACGTAATTCAGTGAACAACCTGCTGCACAAGTCAATTGACCATGCAATGTCGACACAAGATACCTCGAACGACAAAGCTAAGTTCTACAAGTGGCTTAAATACTTCATGGGTCAATCGAACCGTGCAGATTTATTAGTCCGCGTAGAACAGTGGAAGAGTGTGGGTTTCCCGCAGCTTAACGACAGTCTATTCGTGGTACTGACTTACTTCTTCGAACGTTTACTGCCTGAGTATTTC
This sequence comes from Shewanella septentrionalis, assembly GCF_025370265.1. Lineage (NCBI taxonomy): Bacteria > Pseudomonadati > Pseudomonadota > Gammaproteobacteria > Alteromonadales > Shewanellaceae > Shewanella > Shewanella septentrionalis. Next base: position 47,065 of record NZ_JAMTCC010000037.1, read on the forward strand.
GATAGCGAAAGCGATACCAGTAAGTACACTGGCGCGATCAACCCTGTGCGTATCGGTCGTCGTAAGGACTTCTGGAACCGCTTGACCATGGGTTATCAGGATCTATTGATCCAAAAAGTGCTGCGTGACGAAAAACGTAAAGGCAACATGACTTGGGAAAATGTGGTTAAACAGTTCTTTACCCATTTCGAAGAGATCAATGGCGACAAGATGTCGGCTAATTTGCTCAACTTCCCAGGCTTCCGCTTATCAATCGAAGATGCGTTAGATAAAGGCATTCGTCCATGTGGTTTGATCACAGGTATTGCTGACTTTAAAGAAAAAGGTCAAAAAGTACGTGTGGGTGTGGCTGTGTCTAACACCGCATTCCAAGCCGGTGCATTCGATATGGCCAGTGCTGAGAAATTCTCTGCACTATTGATCGAGTGTGCTAAGCGTAAATTACCAGTCGTGTGCTTTATCAGTTCAGGCGGGATGCAGACTAAAGAAGGTGCCGCGGCGCTATTCTCTATGGCTGTGGTGAACGACCGTATCACGCGCTTTATTCGTGATAACGAATTGCCTGTACTTATGTTTGGTTTTGGTGACTGTACTGGTGGTGCGCAGGCGAGTTTTGTGACTCACCCATTAGTGCAAACTTACTACCTGTCTGGCACTAACATGCCATTCGCAGGCCAAATGGTAGTGCCAGCTTACTTGCCATCAACGGCGACTCTGTCTAACTACTTGTCAAAAGTACCTGGCGCAATGGCGGGCTTAGTCCATAACCCATTCAGCGACAATTTAGACTCTCAGTTAGCAGGTATCGATCCTCTGATGCCAATGCCTTCGGCAAAAATTAACGACGTGATCATCAATGCACTGTCGACCTTAGTGGTTGAAGCTACTGTTGAAGAAGAAGTGATCGTGCAGAACGATCCACGCCAGTTAATGAAGCCAATTAACAAAGTATTGGTTCACGCCCGTGGTTGTACTGCGGTGAAATTGATCCGTAAGGCGCATGACAATAATATCAATGTGGTATTAGTGGCGTCGGATCCTGATATGACATCAGTGCCAGCGGACATGTTGAAAGACACCGACAAGTTAGTTTGTTTAGGGGGTAATACCTCGGACGAAAGTTACTTGAATGCTTACTCAGTGCTGAAAGTGGCCGAGTATGAGCAAGTGGATGCATTACACCCTGGTATCGGTTTCCTATCAGAAAGCCCGCAGTTTGCTGCACTGTGTGTGAATAACGGTGTTAACTTCGTCGGTCCTAGCGTGCATTCAATGACGACTATGGGTAACAAGTCGAACGCAATTAAGACATCGCAAGCGCAAAATGTACCTGTAGTGCCAGGTTCTCACGGTATTCTGACCAATGCAGAGCAAGCCGTGAACGTGGCGAGCGAAATTGGCTACCCAGTACTGCTTAAAGCGGTACAAGGTGGTGGCGGTAAAGGTATTCAGGTTGTGAAACGTCCTGAAGACATGATTGGTCTATTCCAAAAAACCGCAACCGAAGCGGCAGCTGCCTTTGGTAACGGTGACTTGTACTTAGAGAAATATGTGACATCGCTGCGTCACATCGAAGTGCAGTTACTGCGTGACAAGTTCGGCAACGCCAAAGTATTAGGTTTGCGTGACTGTTCGGTTCAACGTAACAACCAAAAAGTGGTCGAAGAGTCTGGTTCAACTATGTTGCCAGATGAGCTGAAGCGACAAGTGCTGGCTTATACTCGTGCCTTAGGTGACGCGACCGATTACATGGGCGCAGGTACCGTTGAGTTTATCTATAACTTAGATGCCAACGAAGTGTACTTCATGGAGATGAACACGCGTCTGCAGGTTGAGCATCCTGTTACGGAAGCGACTTCAGGTATTGATATCGTTAGTGCGCAGTTTGATATTGCCGCTGGCCGTTCAATTGAAGCATTAGAGCCTAAAGAAATTGGTTATGCGATGGAAGTACGTGTGACGGCTGAGAAAGCGGCGCTCGATAGCCACGGCATACTGCAGCTGATCCCAAATCCGGGCAAGATCACTGAATGTGTGTTCCCTGATCATCCCGATGTGGAAATCATTTCGATTGCAGCGCCAGGTAAAGAAGTATCGCCATACTACGATAGCTTGATTGCGCAAATCATCATGCGCGGTGAAAACCGTGAGGATGTGATTGCCAAACTGTACGAATACTTAGACAGCGTAGTGCTGAAAGGCATCGCGACTAACATTCCGTTACTCAAGCTTATTCTGAAAGACGGTACCTTCAACGAAGGTGTTTACGATACTAACTATCTGCCACGTTTAATGGCTGAGCTGGACATTCCGGCGTTGATCGCTGAAATGGAAGCCGCCGCTGAAACTGTGGAAGTGGACACTGAGTCACTGCGCGTTGGTGAAAGTAACGAACTGAAAGTGTTAGCCCAAGGCGCAGGTATCTTCTATACCTCTTCTGCACCGGGTGAAGCGGATTTTGTGAAAGAAGGTGACATAGTTACCGTCGATCAAACGCTAGCACTCACAGAAGCGATGAAGATGTTCTCGCAAGTGACCTTAGCCGGCTTTAACCGTCAGAGTGCGATTTTGTACCCTGAGGATAAGAAGTATCGCATCGAGCGCATCCTGAACAGCAATGGTCAGCAAGTGTCTCAAGGTGACTTACTGTTCGTGGTCTCGCCAGTAGAAGAATAAGCTCAGCGTTTAACGCCATAGCTAAATAAGAAAATACCCGCCATTGGCGGGTATTTTTTTGCTTCAAAATTATTGCCACTAAATTTTATGTCACTAAATATAGGCAAGCGAGCATGCCGCTCATAATGTGCATGACGTCTTTGATGAATCAACTTAGCTTTAATAGATAAGCTCATAACTAACAAGTGGCCAATATCAGCTTTGTGCAATACGACCTGTATTTCTGATTAAGTCGGCAAAGAGTTTCTTTAATCTGTCGTTCGCCCATTTATTAGAACAAGCTGCATCAAGAATCCACCTCTAGCCTCGAGAATCAACGGAATCTCCATGCTTTATTCGTAGTAATAGAGGCTCATCAAACCTCATTTTAAGTTGAAACTGAGTCTAAAATGAGCGGTGTGTGGATAACTTTGGGGGTAAGTGGTGGGTATGATGTGGTTAGCTTGAAAGATATGAATTAACTGCAAATTTCCTTAAAATAGGGGTTGCACACTTTCTCAATCTCCCTATAATGCGCATCCACTGACACGGCAGACAGCGAAAGCAAGCTGACGAGTTAGGTTGAATTAAGTAGGTTACTCTCTGTTGAGAATGGCACTTAATTCAATCGCAGCAAGAAGTTGAAAA
>NZ_JAMTCC010000038.1:0-49520 GCF_025370265.1 Shewanella septentrionalis
ATTGATTTCAGCAACCAGTGCTTTGGTTGAAGCCATCACGCGGCTGTTCTCAGGAGATTGTTGATACAAATTACAACAAACTTGAGATATCTCTTTTTTATCTGTTTCGTGGAAATAAATTGCGCCAGTGGTAAGTTGCTCTGGTACTTCCCCTTGATTTATTAATTTCGAATACTCAGGAATACCCGTATAGCCTTCCTGACGCTTCACAATGTCCAGTAAAGTATTTGCAATCACTTTAGATTCAACAATATCCGCTAGTACTTTACCGCAGCCAATTGGTGGAAGCTGATTTGGGTCGCCAGTTAAGATAATTCTCACTGAGGGGTGAATGTGATTTACTAAACGGTACATGGTCGGCAAATCAATCATGCTGGCTTCGTCAATGACGAGCAGATGTTTTTGTTTTTCTGAATCAATAGGTTTATTTCGCAGTAACTTTGCAATTGTTGAAGTGATAAAACCAATCGACTCATGTAAGCGCATTGCCGCACGACCACTTAAGGCTACTGCATGTATTTCAAACCCCATTGCATAATAGGCACGCAACGCAGTTCTTAGCACTGTCGTTTTACCTGTGCCAGCACCACCGGTGATACAGCTTACTGCGTTATCTAGGCATGTCGTGACCGCTTCTTCTTGCTTCTTTGTTAACTCATAAGGTAGCTCCCCAACAGCAGAGCAATATGCTGAATTTGCATGTTCGTCATATAAGTTGTTTTGACTAGCAAGTGCTTTGAGTCGTTTAGTCACAACATTTTCCATCAATAACTGAGCTGTGGGATGGTAAGTTCCTGTTGTGTGATTTAATAAATACTGAGCTTTATCGTGTCCTGCATGAAACGCTTTGGCGACCAAATCTTTATCTTTTAGTAGCTTGGTTAAATGAGGGCGTAAATTAGCTTGTATCGTATAAGTATGCCCTTTCTCTATCTCTTTACGTATCGCAATTTCAAGCGCCGCACTTAATCGCCTGTCATCATTTGTTGTGACCTCAAGCTTCGCTTGAGAAATAGAATCCACCTCTGTAAAACTCATGCCAAAACCAATTAACACATAAGGATTCTGTTTAATTGCTTCAATGGATTGCTCACTGTGATATTTCAGCAAACGCTGCTGAACACTGGCAGGTATCTTGTGTTCGGACATCCAATTGCAGTAGGCAAGATTTTTGTATTTAGCATACCCTTCAAATAATGCGGTTATGGAATCCTCGCTCAGAACGCTTTTAAGCAATATTCTTGATTCAGGAGTGTCGTTGTTTAATGTTGCATGAAAATCTTTACCTAGGAGCTCCCAGAGTGCTCTGGCTTTACTTTCACCAATCCCCTTGAAGTCGTTTTCTCTCGCAATGAATTGAATTAGCTGCTCACCAGTTTCTGGCAACCTGCATTCAACATGGACAGGTGATTGGTAAGTATGCTGTTGCATTACGTAATCCCCTATATCCATGTTTTTGATATGACGGTCTCCTTTAATTAACCAATACTGGCCAATTGCAGGTTCTACAGGCAATGTGTCAGGATCTACTTTTATCGTGACATAGTATTTACCGCTATTGGCTCTGTAAGAGTTTTTCCTTAACGGTGTGCCGCTGAATATCACCATCGTTGATGAGTTGTAAGGGATACTGGTGACGCGAAATAGCTCTTCATTTAAGGCAGCATTCATCGCGGCATGAACCCCATTTCAGACAAGGTTTCTGACAATTCACCGAAACGCTTAAGTTTACCTTCAAGCTCATTCACTTTTGCTTTTAATTCAATATTTTCAGCTTCAAGTGATGACAAACGTCTTGAATCAAGTACTTTTCGGTTTGTTGTATTGTCATATTGTTTTGGCTTACAAGACTCATTTTTTGCTGATTCAGTCAGAGGTGGCAGCACACCTTTGTCACGCAGGTTGTCTTCCAGTCTTTTTAAGTGCTTTCGTAATTCAGGATTTTGATTTAGAGCTGATTTACCACAGCCGACCGCTTTGGCTACTTCAACACGACTTAACTGACCTCTAAAGGCTATTTGTTTAAAGTCATCATCCTGTTGCGTCTCCACCCACGCCAAAAAAGCATCGAGGTTTTGCAATGCTTTTTGCGGACCGCTAGCCATTTTTTAGGTTCCTTAAAGTGTCAGTTAATTGCTTAGTAGATTGATAAATTTAGCATTGGTGCGGCTCCTAATTAACCACTCACGTTCGTTTACGTTTATTGTCATCAGCTCTTGTTAACTTGGTTAAAGGCTGATTTAGCTTCGACATATTGATATTGGAAGGTACAGGCTTGCGCTCTAGTTCTATTCTTAGCTCTTCAATATTTACTCCCTCTGGCAGCTCTTTATTTAATTCATCCATATTGTTGCTCATGTAATAAAGATTGTATTGCCATCTTACAAATTGCTCCGTCAATGCTGTCTTTTCTGCTTCAAGACTTCGAACTTTAGCCTCTAATGTGTCAATGCGTGAATACGCATCTTGCAATTGCATATCATCTTTTTTACTGGAAGAGAAAGGTTGTTCTTTAAGCCATGCTTTCTTCTCTTCAAATGCAATTTTTACATCTTCATACGCCAATAGAGTATGTCTAGAAACAATGCTTTCCAATCCAAGCTCTTTGGTTACTCGCTCACACAGTAATGACCATGAAAGCTTGCCTTGCCAACCTGAAATGATATTGAGAATCTTCTTTTTACTGCTGCTTGTTATGACTATTTTTGGCATTATCCAAACCCCAACAATTTTTTTATGTTTGCATTAAATTGAGGCTTAATCTGCGCTTTAGTGTTGCAACGATCCTCTAGGTCTGTGACCATTTTTTTATCTTCAAGCGCTCGTCTTGTTGGTGAGGGATCATGCTCTACTGGAATTTGAATAACAGTTCCCTCTGAAAGGCTTTCGTCCTTCATTATCGCGATTAGGGTGCGTATATGCCCCAATTTCCACCCATGATGCGTAACCCATCTATCTGCACCGAACACATCTTTACCATTAGCTTGTATTGCTTTATCTAATTGTTCTGATATTAGTTTATCCAGTTGTTCTAGCTCTTCCAGGGTCTCAGGGATTCCCGTTAAGCAAACATGCTCTTTACAAGTCACGCACTCGCCCGCTTTTGTGCATGGTGTTTGCGCAAAATTATGTGTACAGAACCCAATACCTGTAAAATCAGCAATACCTTCTCTGTCTATGCCAACCGATTTCAATGTGACCGGTAAGTTATACTTTCTCAAGATAATCGCTGAAGGCATATCATCGTAACTAGCCACCATCAGCTCAGTGCTTAGTCTACTTTTTTGTTCTAGTGTTCGAAGGTCATAGGCTGAATTCTGGCGGTAATCAGCTCGACCAGACCATTGAGCAATTTTCCAATCATCAACACCACCAATTTTGGCGTGAGTATTGAGCCACACTCGAAATTGGTGAGTCGTTAACGCTATCGGAGTGCCATCCTCCTGTGTCATGTTAAAACGCTCCCAAAGGGTGCTCATGGATTTAGGTTTTTTGTTAAGTTGCTCATTAAATGCGTTAATCGTTGGCATAGTCCAACTAAACTGTTTAGCCGCACTTTTCGGCTTTAATTCAAGGTCCCGATACAGCAACAGGTTTTCCCAAACAGGTCTCTTTGAGTCTGGGTTATTAGGCCAACTTTTATTTTTGTATTTTTGATGAACTACCTCATTCAAACGAGAATAAGTCACTGTTTTTTCATCTAATAATGCATTTAGCCAATTAGTTAATGCTTTGGTATGTTGAAAGGTCACACCATTCTTGTTTAAAAAACCCACAATACTCATTGCATTAGCAATCTGCAAATGCGACAAAGGCTGACTAGCTTTATGATCTGGTTGCGTAATACACCCTTCGTGTTTGTAGAACTCATTAGGGTGTTCATATGCCCATTTAGCGCATGCTCGGGCTGGTTTTCCGATCTCAATCAGTCGATTAAATGCTTCTTTAACGACATCTAGCATCAAGGGGGGGATAGATTTTCGATGATCAGGATAACCTTTTGACCCATGCCATACGATATACCAACCGTCATCATCACCTTGTTGTAAAGAGTGTATCGTTAAGCCATCAAGTTCATTGATACGACCAGGTGCAAAGCAAAGTAAAACTAGGGCACTGGTATAATATTTATCTTGAACAGCCTCTGCTCTTGCAAAACATTCAGCCAAAGATAACATTTCGTGCATGGTGGGGCATCGCTCTTCACGAAATCTGTCAGCTTCTTCACCTAATTGCTCAGATGTATGCACCTGCTTGGGAAATGGATTTTTAAATGTTGGTAGCGTAAGTACGATACGCTCATCAAGAAGCCATTTTACAAGGCTGGTTAACTTACCTCCGATTTGATAACGGCGTGTAAGGTTATTTTCAGATTGCTTTATTATCGCAACAGCATCTTTTAATGTTTGCCCGGTAACGTCTCGAATGCATGGTACTTTGTCATCCTCTTGAGCAACCAATGCTAGATATAGATTACGAAACATTGATATCCACAAATGGGCAGACGTAATCTCCTTAAGGGTCATTTGCTGACGCATAAAAGCCTTCACAAACTCTAAATATGGCCCTTTAAAGATATCTATAGGGGAATAATTGTTCCCTTCCGTTTGCCTGAACCCGAAAACTAAAACCTGCCCTTTATTTGGCTTCCAACTTGGAGCGTCCCAGCCTTGTTCTTTGTATAGTGTTAGCTCGGATTGAGCGAACAAAATGAACTCAGCCAAGTTTCTTTGGGTATCTTTGTCGTGCTTTGCTTGCCAAAGTTTGATGACGTTATTATCTGATTTACCCATCTAACAACCCCTCATCTCTTTTCGCTTTCTCACAAAGTATTATAACTTCTTGTATGGCTAGCATGACTCTATCGGTTGATTGCAATACAAAAGAGCTAGCACCCTTATCGCGTAACCGCTTTCTTTCTTCGAGTAGGTCATTTAAAATTACTTGGTGCCTACCATGAACCCAAGGTTGAAATTTTGCACATGTATAACAAACCCTTCCACCAGTTGAACAAAAACCATATTTCCCGCAATTTCCTAAGCTATCACCATGACTGTTGTGGATTCGAGATAGTGGATCATTCACTCTAATGGCATCAGCTTCACTTAATATTAGGGTGCCGGCAAATGCTTGAGCAAGAGGGGCTAGGACGGCTACTAGTGCATCATTGATTTCTTCGCCAAGCTCCTTAACGTTCTCCGTATATACCTTAACGTTTTGTATATCTGAGTGACCTAAAATCTTCGCGATAACAAATGGTGATAAACCACGTCTTGCGGCATTTGTACCCAGCGTATAACGAAACCGTCTTGCGGTTAAATGAATGAACTCTCCCTTCAGACGTTCTGACCTTGCATCACATATTATTGTTAAATTACGAAGAATTTTATCGGCATTACCTCTGGGGAAATGGAGTATATCTGGGGTATTTAATCTCAAATTCTCAAGTTCATCTTTACTACTCAAACCTCTTATTCTATTAACAGCACCAAAAACTGGCATCTCAGCTTGTTGCCTATCAGTTAAATTCCCCACCTGTTTTTCAATGAGTTTTGCTGTTGCTTGCGCTTGATTACTGATTAATAGAGCCAAGTCCTCATCGATATCCACTTCCTTAAAGGAATCTCTAAAGTTTTTAACACCTCGTTTTTTTGCATATGGCAGTTGTAATGTATATTCGGTGCGCCCTTCACGAGATTTCACCCGAAGATCGCCAGCTTGGAGCTGACAAAACTGTGTAGGACGAGCACCCAAATAAATATTTAGCATCAGCCACGTGTAATCATGAAGAGTTAACTTATCATCTATAAACGCATTGACCCCCCATAGCAATATTGCTTCCTGCTCTTGCATGGAATATGCGCCAGTATGAGGACACCCTTTTGCAACAGGTACTCCTTTATTCATTCCTTTGAGGGTAATTTGCTCAAGCCAAGACTCAATTTTAGGGCTTATGCCCTCTATTTTTTTATCAATCCAATTCAATAAAAAGGCTCTAATTGAACCTAGCTTCCACTCAGACTCGTTATCTAGAGTCGACAAATAATTTTGTAACACAGAAAGAGAAAGTTCATTGGCTTCTTGTGTTCGTAATATGGATAAAATATGCTCAAATATGATGCCACAAGTACTAGCTGATAGTTCCTCGGCATAATCAGCCATTTGCTTTTTATAACCATTTACAAAGGTTTCATTTAAGCTCTTAGGTAATCTCCCCCAATTCAAGTTGACAGAGTTATCTAGGCGCCAAGTAACATCTGAGTCGAAAAACTCATATCCCATCTTACTTTTACGGTGTTGGGTGTCTTGAAATACGGAAATACTAACTGCTTCTACCATTTTTTATTTCCTTTGTTGCTGAACTAATGTCCAACATCATGCGCTTATGTATATCTCTAGCTTTACGTTCTGCAAATCTATTTAAATAGGGCCTTGCGCTGTCAGGACTGCTATGACCATTTAACATCATCCGCATATTAATTTCATCGCCGTCTTTAATCAGCTCTGACTTGAGCACTTTTACCTTTTCATACAAACCTTGCTTCTCGGCAACGAGAATCTGCTCGCTAATACCCTCATTATGCATATCAACTTGAGCTGACAACCTTTCATTGAAATAAATGCGAAATCCTCTACGCTGAATGTTGATAAACATCTTATCTACTGCTTTAAGCTTGGGTATTACTGCTTCAGAAAAAGCTTTGTCTGTCATCGCCGAGCCTTTCATTCCACCTTTGTGATGGACAAAAATATATGGGTGTGATTTGGAACGGCTAAATATTGGCCTAATCGCTCTGATGTAATATTCGAGATCGGTGTATAGAGCTGGAGGGATGTTTATTTCACGCTCCTGTGTTTTCAAGGTAGGCTGAACTTTACGAGGATCATTGATGTCATCATGACGCCTAATAAACCGTAAAGTAGGCTGATCTATATCGTGCCCAATATCATCTAATGTGAGAGACAACACTTCTGATGGTCGACATCCTGTCCAGTACAAAATTTGGATTAGTAGATAGTTTCTCAATTTTATCTCGAAATTTGAGAAGGGGTTTTGCGGATGATTGGGATGCGCGACTTCCAAGAAGGCTTTAAAGTCATCTGCTTCTGCGTGTGTTGCTTTAGATAAGTTGCTTAATCCCTTAGGGTAATGGGCCTTAAACTGCGCGGACATTGCCTCGATTTCTCTTCTTAGTTCAGCCGCATTTGGTTTGAATTTACACAATTCCCAAGCACAAAATCCCAAGAACTTATTGATGCCAATCATACGCTGGTACTGATAGTTTTTATCGACAGCATCAAGTGCAGAAGGCGTTTTGGCTAATTTTGTGAAACTCACCACCTTAGCAGATTTTGAATTTTCAGCCTTTGAAGATATACCACAGAAGTGTTTGATAGATTTTATTGTTTCCCTAGACGGAAAATTTAGCTGTCGAATCTCAGCCAATAAATCTCGAGTATGCAACTGTTCCCACTTTCTCAGCAGCTTGATGCTATATAGCTCTTTCTTTATTGAGGTTTGCTTGTGGTCTTGTCTAAGCTCAGCAGTGACATAAAGAGTTGACCAAAAATCAATGCGACTATCTTCACTCACTAATAGTGACCGACGCTCACCCTCTGAAAAAATATAATCGACAACCTTCATTAGCCCCCCATTTAACCATACAAAAACATAGTAGCAATACTAATTTTAACTATCAACTCTTATTATACAAAAAAAAACCCCTTGAGATTTACCTTAAAGACGTGAAAGTCAGTAAGAATAAGAGCTCAAGGGGTTTTTGTTTACAGTTAGATCTACATTATTAGATTTACTGTAAATTAGAACGGGATATCGTCATCCCAGCCATCATCCAAATCTGGAGTGAAGTTTTGCTGTGGTTGTGGTGCTGGACGTTGTGCCGGTGCTGCTGGCGCTTGATAAGCAGGCGCTGGAGCGGCTTGTGGCTTAGGCGCATAACCACCTTGTTGTGGTTGAGCTTGTTGCTGTCCATATTGCTGCTGAGCAGGTGCTGGCGCAGCATATTGTTGCTGAGCTGGCGCTTGGTAAGCAGGTGCAGCTTGAGGCGCTGGCGCATATTGATTTTGCGCTGGTGCCGCTTGTTGTGGTGCAGATTGGTAACCTGCGTTTTGTGGCATGCCGCCGCCCATTGGCGCGCCTTGTGCTTGGCCACCTTGACCACGGCTACCTAGCATTTGCATGCTACCGCTTTGGTCGATAACCACTTCAGTGCTGTAACGGTCTTGACCGCTTTGGTCTTTCCACTTACGGGTTTGCAGTTTACCTTCAAGGTAAACCTGTGAACCTTTACGCAGGTATTCACCTGTAATTTCAGCTAATTTGCCGAACAGAACCACACGGTGCCATTCAGTACGCTCTTGCTGTTGACCTTGTTGGTCTTTCCACGATTCGCTGGTCGCAACTGTGATGTTAGCGACTGCATTACCGTTTGGCATATAACGCACTTCTGGATCTTGTCCCAAATTGCCAACCAAAATTACCTTGTTAACACCACGACTGGCCATTGAAATCTCCTGCGATTCTTTAAATAATCTATTAATTCAGTATGTTGTTTATCTGTGTCGCCATAGAGGAAAATCAGCTTCCCCAAATACCACACGGCAGACCCAGATATTATTGAGCAGAGCCTAACACAGCTCGTGCTTCTCTTAAATCGAAATGCTCATCAACCTTTAAGTAAGCCACTTTCTCGTCCAACACAACGATCGCTTCGACGACGCCCATCAGCTGTGATAACTGAGCCGCCATATCCCGCGCTTGTGCCTTGTCTTTGACTTCGGCTTCCAAGGTGTAACTCTTTAACAGCACGGGATTTTCCATGCCCAATGTCAGGAATAACCAAATAGACATTAAGATCACAGCAACGATAAACACCCCGACCGCGCCCACTAATTGGAAGGCGCCACCACCCAGCATACCACCACAAAAGGCCCCTAAAAACTGGCTAGTGGAATACACGCCCATGGCCGAACCTTTTTCACCGACGGGGCAAAATTTGGCAATCAAACTGGGCAATGAGGCTTCTAAATAGTTAAAGCCAGTGAAAAACAGCACCACGGCAAAGCTCAACACCCATAAGTTGTTAGAGAATAAAGCCATCGCCAGCAGCGCCACTATCATGATCACTAAGGCGATTTGGAACATAGCTTTAGTATTCTTACGTTTAACCCCTATGATGATTAACGGCACCATCAGGAAAAACGCGCCCACAAAAGCGGGGAAATACAGCATCCAGTGTTTTTCTTTCACGAGCCCCGCATCCACCAGATCCAGCGGCAAGGCCACAAATACCGCGGTTAACACTAAATGCAGAATAAAAATCCCCGCATCGAGTCTAAACAACTGGGGATCGGTCAACATACGCTTGAGTCTGGCAGGCGTGGCTAACGTGTCGCCCTTAGGCGCGTGGGAAATCGGATTCGGTACTAAAAATTGCACGATCAACATGCCCGTCACAGCGAGAATCGCCGTGAGGAAGAACAGGCCTGATAAGCCCACATGTTGTGCCACAATCGGGCCGACCAGTAAGGACAGCGCAAAAGAGCCGCCGATACACATGCCGATAATCGCCATGACCTTAGTACGCTGTTCGTCGCGGGTTAAATCCGCCGCCAGTGCTAACACGGCTGCGGCAATCGCGCCCATGCCCTGCACTGCACGACCAAACACCACGCCGTAAATCGAATCAGCATTGGCGGCAATCAAGCTACCAATGGCAAACAGCACCAGACCGATAAGGATAATCGGCTTGCGACCATATTTGTCAGATAAAATCCCCATGGGGATTTGCAGCACAGCTTGAGTCAGACCGTAGGCGCCGATAGCAATACCGACCCACAGCGGCGAGAAGCCTTCGAGGTGCTGACCATAAAGTGCAAAGACGGGCATGATCATAAACAAGCCCATCATGCGTAAACCAAATACACTGGCTAAAGAAAACGCGACTTTTTTCTCAGTACCCGAAAGTCCGTTGTTACCCATGATTTTGCCCTGGATTGAAGTCTTTTAAGGGGCGCATGTTACCACACCCAAAAGGATTTGCTCAAAAGGAAATAGTGGCCTAAACCACTGCCTGTACAGTTAACTTTTATCCCGATTATCACGGACCTATATTGACCATGCTCGGGTTAACATGTTTATTTTTCTGCCCTATTTAACGCTCAGGCACAGGGAAACGAGTCTAACATAGTGTTCACATTTGTCCTGTGAGTCAGTACGCAACAACCGCATTAATCTTAGTTAATCCACTCGGTACATAACTGCCACTGTCAGCAAGGTGATTAAAAGCCAGTGCCAGCCCTAGGATTGGTGCCGATCACAGAATCAACTAAACTCAGCCGCGGAACTGTGCGATACTTATGCTCATTTTTTTAAGCATATGGCATTAGAGCGATAGATGGATAAGATTGAAATACGCGGCGCACGCACCCACAATCTCAAGAATATCAACCTGACTATCCCAAGGGATAAACTGATTGTCATCACGGGCTTATCGGGATCTGGCAAATCCTCCCTTGCTTTCGATACTTTATATGCCGAAGGCCAGCGACGTTACGTCGAATCCCTGTCAGCCTATGCTCGCCAATTTTTGAGTTTGATGGAAAAGCCCGATGTGGACCATATCGAAGGCTTAAGCCCAGCGATATCCATAGAGCAAAAATCCACTTCCCATAACCCGCGTTCCACCGTGGGCACGATTACCGAAATTTACGATTACCTGCGCTTGATGTTTGCCCGCGTGGGTGAGCCACGTTGTCCGACACACAATCAACCTTTGGCGGCGCAAACCGTCAGCCAGATGGTCGATAAAGTGTTAGAAATGCCCCAAGACAGCCGCTTGATGCTGCTCGCGCCTGTGGTCAACGCCCGTAAGGGTGAACACGTTAAATTGCTCGAAGGTCTATCGGCGCAGGGTTATATCCGTGCGCGTATCGACGGTGAAGTGTGTGACTTAACCGATCCGCCAACCTTAGACTTACACGTTAAACACACGATTGAAGTGGTCGTCGACCGTTTTAAAGTGCGTGACGATATCAAGCAACGCTTAGCCGAATCATTTGAAACCGCACTGGAACTCTCCGGCGGCATCGCGACCGTTGCCACCATGGATGACGACACAGGTACTGGTAAAGCAAAAGGCGAAGAACTGATCTTCTCTGCCAACTTCGCCTGTCCGCACTGCGGTTATTCGATGGCAGAATTAGAGCCAAGGATCTTCTCCTTTAACAATCCAGCCGGCGCGTGCCAAACCTGTGATGGTTTAGGGGTACAACAATTTTTCGATCCTGAGCGCGTGATCAGCAACACTGAGCTGTCACTGGCTGGCGGCGCGATTCGCGGCTGGGATAGACGCAACTTCTACTATTTCCAAATGCTCAGTTCACTCGCCGAACACTATAAGTTCGACGTCGAAGTGCCCTATGAGCAGCTCAGCGAAAAAGTCCGCAAAATCGTCCTGTACGGTTCAGGCAAAGATAGCATTGCTTTTAAGTACATCAACGATCGCGGCGATGTGGTGGTGCGTAATCACCCCTTCGAAGGCATTCTCAACAACATGGACAGGCGCTATCGCGAAACCGAAAGCAACTCGGTACGTGACGAATTAGCCAAGTTTATCAATACCCAAGCCTGCCAAAGCTGTGGTGGTTCGCGTCTGCGCGAAGAAGCCCGTAACGTGTTTTTAGGCGATATCAATCTGCCGCAACTCACCACTTGGTCGATTGGTGAAGCCTTAGATTACTTCGAGAAAGTCGAGTTTAGCGGCCAAAAGGCCCAGATCGCCGAGAAGATTTTAAAAGAAATCCGCGATCGTTTAGGTTTCCTTGTGAACGTGGGCCTCAATTATTTAAGCCTATCACGCTCGGCAGAAACCCTCTCGGGCGGTGAAGCCCAACGGATTCGACTCGCCAGCCAAATTGGTGCCGGACTTGTCGGCGTGATGTATGTGCTCGACGAACCTTCAATTGGCCTGCATCAAAGGGATAACGAACGTCTGCTGCAAACCCTGATCCACCTCCGGGATTTGGGCAACACAGTAATTGTGGTTGAGCACGATGAAGATGCGATCCGCATGGCGGATCACGTGATCGACATAGGCCCTGGCGCAGGTGTTCATGGCGGCGAAGTGATTTGCGACGGCCCGATTGAGAAAATCATCGCCTGTGAGGAGTCAGTTACCGGACAATATATTTCCGGTAAGCGCTGCATTCATATCGATACGCCGCGTATTCCGTTCGACAAAACTCAAGTGATTGAGTTGTTTGGCGCGCGCGGCAACAACCTGCGTAATGTGGATTTAACCATTCCCATTGGCCTATTCACTTGTGTGACGGGTGTATCGGGTTCAGGTAAATCAACCTTAATCAACGATACCTTCTTCAAGATCGCCCATAGAATGCTCAACGGGGCGACTGTGGATGAGCCATCACCCTATGATCGTATCGAAGGGATGGAGCTGTGCGACAAAGTAGTCGATATTGACCAAAGCCCGATTGGCCGCACGCCGCGCTCTAATCCTGCCACTTATACTGGCATCTTCACTCCAATTCGCGAGATTTTTGCCGGAACCCAAGAGTCACGTACTCGCGGTTATCAAGTCGGCCGCTTCTCCTTTAACGTTAAAGGTGGACGCTGTGAGGCTTGCCAAGGCGACGGCTTGATCAAGGTCGAAATGCACTTCCTACCCGATGTGTATGTGCCCTGCGATTCCTGTAAAGGTAAGCGCTACAACCGCGAAACCTTAGAAGTACGCTATAAAGGCAAGAATATTCACGAAGTACTGCAGATGACAGTGGAAGATGCGCGCACTTTCTTCGATGCCGTACCTGCCATTGCCCGTAAGCTGCAAACTTTGATGGATGTAGGTTTGTCCTATGTGCGCCTCGGCCAAAGTGCGACCACACTTTCGGGCGGCGAAGCTCAGAGGGTGAAACTCGCCAAAGAGCTATCTAAGCGTGACACGGGCCAAACCTTGTATATCTTGGATGAACCGACCACGGGCTTACACTTTGCCGATATCCAACTGCTGCTCGACGTATTGCATCGTCTTAAATCCCACGGCAACACGATTGTGGTGATTGAGCATAATCTAGACGTGATCAAAACCGCGGACTGGATTATCGATTTAGGTCCAGAAGGCGGCGGTGGTGGCGGTATGATTTTAGCCACAGGCACGCCGGAAGAAGTCGCCGAGCATCCAACCTCCCACACAGCACGCTTCTTAAAGCCACTGCTAAAACGGGATATTGAAATGGCAAAGGCCAATAAAGCCAAGGCATAAGTTTCGAGCCCTTGGTCTGAGTACAGTATGAAGCGCAGTCGCATAGGCACTGCGCTTCTTTTTTAGTTCAGCATGTTAAGTGCTAGTGCTAGTGCTAGTGCTAGTGCTAGTGCTAGTGCTAGTGCTAGTGCTAGTGCTAGTGCTAGTGCTAGTGCTAGTGCTAGTGCTAGCGCTAATTCTAATGCTCGTTTTAAGATCCAATGCTGACGATTCTGTATTCCAATAAGCCTAAGCTTTCAACATCCATCCACTCTCAGTAATAGCACAATCAACATCAGCCACTGACATAAGAACAGTCGACTCAAGTTAGAGTAGGCTCTGGTTCAATCAGCCGCTGGTAAAACTCGACTTAGGTTGAATTCGGATCAGCTTTAAGCAAAGATGACAGTTATCTTCAGGCGAAGGCATCAGCAATAAGGACAAGGAATATCCATGCGTGATAGTACTCAGCTCCCTGTTACCCGCCGTATGTTACCAAGCTTGTATCAGTCACTCTGCCTAATCTTAAGCAGCCTAATCCTAAGCAACCAAAATCTCAGCGGTATAAGCCTAAGCAGTATAAACCTAGGCCCATTGACCTTATTTCGCCATACACGGCTTAGCCAGCGGCTCGCCAAGTTCCATATCCCACGTCCTATAAAACATCAATCCCAACGATTTGGCATATTCGCACTGGCCTGCTTTGTGGCAGTCACTCTCAGCGGCTGTGCTAACTCACTAGAAACCTGTGCGCGCACTGAGCTTAAACTCACTTGGGCCGAACCCTTAGAGTTACAAGCGATTGTCACAAGATTAAGCTCAGATGAATTTGAAGGCCGCAAAACCCAAACTCCAGGCGCAGAAAAAAGTCGTGACTATATAAAGCAGCAATTTCAGGGGCTAGGTTTACAGCCTTGGGGAGCGGACTTTATCGTGCCCTTTGAATACCAAACCTTCTTCACCCAAGAAAATGGCGCCAACGTGGTCGCTACCGCCATGGCGACAGAGCCGATGAATCGATGGCGTATTATCGTCGCCCACTACGATCACTTAGGCATGAGCGGCAGCAAGATTTACCACGGCGCCGATGATAACGCCTCCGGCGTCGCCGCTATGCTGGCGATTGCCAAACATTGGCAGCAGCAATTTGCCCTACAACCCAATACCTTGCCTAAGATAAACCTCATGTTTGTCGCAACCGATGCCGAGGAACCTGGGCTCTATGGCAGCATCGCCTTGGTCGAACAACTCAAAACCCGTCTGCCAGAGGCGACTTTTGAATTAATGATTAACCTCGACATGGTAAGTCACCCCGGCAGGCCCTATGCGATTTACCTTGAAGGCAGTCGAAACTTCACTCAGTTCAATCAATTTAAACCTCTACTTAATCAACAGAACCGACTGTGCATTAAGCTCTCCCACCCCAAACCCGTTGGCCGTAGCATACAAAGTACCGATTGGCTGCGGGCATCGGATCACTATTCCTTCCACAAAGCCAATATTCCTTGGCTGTATTTTGGCGTGCCGACCCATCCCCAATATCACACCCCTGAAGATACCGTCGCGACAATCGACATCACTTTTCTTGCAGCAGTGACTGAGTCAGCATTTGAGTTACTTCAATTAAATGCCGAATATTTAAAGAATTAATGGGAAGTGGCGCGTTTCTTGCTCAGTTTTAGCGAAAAAAATGCAGAAAACAGGTTAAATAGCGTGACTCTGATTGGTAAAGTGGCGTCCATGCTGCTATAATCCGTCGTTCGCGGGAAATCGACACGGGGTTGATTTTCTGTCTGTGAAACTATTAGCGCCATTTCGCGCGCGCATCCACAAGGCTACAACCCAATGTCATCCGATGAAAGAACTTTCCGTGAACTCGGCCTATCCGAGAATTTGTTGCGTGCTCTTGACGAGCTAGGTTATGAAAAACCAACGCCAATCCAATCAGCCAGTATCGATCCACTTATGGCTGGCAAAGATATTTTAGGTCAAGCGCAAACAGGTACAGGTAAAACTGGCGCCTTCGCGTTACCACTATTAAACAAAGTTACCAGCCAAACTACACCGCAAATTTTAGTCTTAGCACCAACACGTGAATTAGCCGTGCAGGTTGCTGAAGCGTTCAGCAGCTATGCCAAATTTATGAAAAATTTCCACGTACTGCCAATTTACGGCGGTCAAAGCATGCAACAACAGTTGAATGCCCTGAAACGTGGTCCACAAGTTATCGTGGGTACGCCTGGTCGTGTTATGGACCACATGCGTCGCGGTACTTTGAAACTCGACTCATTAAAAGCACTCGTGCTCGATGAAGCCGATGAAATGTTAAAAATGGGCTTCATCGATGATATCGAATGGATCCTTGAGCACACGCCAAGCGAGCGCCAACTGGCGTTATTCTCTGCCACTATGCCAGAGCAAATTAAGCGTGTTGCAAACCAACACTTACGCAGCCCAGTGCATGTTCGTATTGAATCAAGCCAAACAACGGTTGAGTCAATTGAGCAGCGTTTCGTGCAAGTATCACAGCACAACAAACTCGAAGCTTTAGTACGCGTATTAGAAGTTGAAAACACTGAAGGTGTAATCATATTCGTGCGTACTCGTAACTCATGTGTTGAGTTAGCCGAGAAGTTAGAAGCCCGCGGTTATGCTTCATCACCACTACACGGTGACATGAACCAGCAAGCCCGTGAGCGTGCAGTTGACCAACTGAAACGTGGCAAGTTAGACATACTGATCGCGACTGACGTTGCGGCCCGTGGTCTTGACGTTGAGCGTATCGGTCACGTTGTGAACTACGACATTCCGTATGATGCCGAAGCTTATGTACACCGTATTGGCCGTACTGGCCGTGCTGGCCGTACTGGTATGGCGATCCTGTTTGTGACAAGCCGTGAAATGCGCATGCTGCGCACGATCGAGCGTTCAACTAACAGCCGTATTTCTCCAATGAAAATCCCAAGCCCAGAGACTGTTGCAGAACGTCGTCTATCTCGCTTAGGTGAGCAATTGGCTGAGACGATCAACGGCGATTTAGATTTCATGAAAGAAGCGGTTGCTCAACTATGCCAACAGTTAGAAGTCGATACCGATCTTCTCGCCGCAGCCTTGTTGCATCAAGTACAACAAGAACGCCCGCTTCAATTGCCAGCAATTCAAGAACGTGCCCGTGATGAGCGCAGTGAACGTACTGATCGCGGCAGCGAGCGTAGCGACCGTGGTGGTGAGCGTGGTGAACGCAGAAGTCGCGAACCGCGTCCAATGCCAGCCAGCTTAGGTACAGCTGAAGCGTTGAAAGACAACCCAGATTTGAAAATGTGCCGTTATGTGATCGACGTAGGTCGTGAGAATGGTGTAGGTGTGGGTAACATCGTTGGCGCTATCGCGAACGAAGCTAACATCGACAGCCGTTATATCGGCGCAATCCAACTTTACGATGCAGTAACCACTGTTGACCTGCCAGACGGCATGCCAAAAGACGTGTTACAGCACCTACGTAAAGTACGTGTTTGTGGCAAGCCATTGAACATCCGCGAAGCTGGCGATCAAGTATTTGTTGATTCAGGCCGTAGTGCTCGTTCAGACCGCCCTGCTGGTGACCGTAAACCACGTGGCGATCGTCCAACGGGTGATCGCCCAGCTGGTGACCGTAAGCCACGCGCTGCCTCTACTGGTGACAAGCCATTTGCTGACCGCAAACCACGTGCAGACAAACCTGCCGGTGAGCATAAGCCACGTAAACCACGTGAAGACTAATCTAGCTTAAGCTAGAGACTAAAAAAGGAGCCTAGGCTCCTTTTTTGTTGGCTTGAAATCAGTAATCTGTCTCTAACAAAGAGAGCCTACGACCATTCACAACATGAATACAGGCCTCAGATAACGAATTTGCTAACAGCTAAAACTAGCATCCATCGGTCTCGAATAAAAACGAATGTCCAGTTGAGGTATGGTGATATTCGGCATAGCACTGGCCAGCAGTTAAATCTCCCGTTCCATAACCTAATCGCGAATAGTCATTATCTTCAAATGCTTGTATATCACCGTAATCAGCCTGCCTTCTGGTATTATTTTTAGTCTGTTGTTTAGGCACACCTAAATCCATAAAAGTCTCTAAGAAATACAAATTAGGTGACGTTGATTCACTCTTAGTTTCAGGAAAGCCTGCATAGAACTGATAATCACCGTATTGGGTTGCGATAGTAACATCGTCGCCAGTGGTGTTAACGATTTGCGCTTTCATATGCAGCATCTTGGTCATATCTTGCATCTGCCCCAAGTACCCTTTGACGGCATTCACTTTGGCATCTCTTTGCAAGTTCATAAATTTAGGCGCGGCGATAACAGCCAAAATACCTAAAATAATGATCACGACGACCAATTCAATTAAGGTAAACCCTTGAACACGTTTATTTAATGATATCTGCATCTTATTCCTTTTCCTCCAGAAGCTGCCATGCAAGCAGCGGAAGAATACGCTCAGTGTAGACTGATGTTAATAGATAAACGATGAATAGGCAGCGCAAAGACGCAATTTCAACAAAACAGGCTCCTTAATAAGCAGCCATGGCTCAAGATTGACTCTCATGCTTATTCGCTTAACAATGTCACCCAAACGCTAAGCGTTCCCTTTGAGAGTTTCCCCATGAAAAAAGCCCTAACCGCTGGACTATTATCCGCCTTCGTCGCCCCTGGCAGCGGCCATTTTTATCTGCAACATAAACGCAGTGCCTTAGTGTTTTTTGTACTGGCAATACTGAGTCTCGGCCTGTTGCTGCAACAAGTCATGCAAGTGGCCCAGCTTATCTCGCTGGATATTCAAACTGGTGTTTTGCCGCTGGATATGGGCGTGATTGCGGCCGAAGTGACGAAACAAACCACGGCAACCATTCGTGATGGTGCAGACAAGCTGATGTACGGATTTATCCTCTGCTGGCTGATTGCCTTATTGGATAGTGTACGCTTAGGGCTAAAGCAAGATAAACAAGATGCAGTCACAGCCCCACACAATGCCTAGTCACCCTGTGTCCACGCTTCGATAAAACTATGGTAGCAAGCCACTAGCATGTCGGCCTCGTGGGCATAATCAGGAATAATTTCAGGGCAATATAATGCGCAGCGGCTACCCGCATTACGCGCGGTTTGCAGATCGAATAGATAATCGCCCACATACAGGATATCTGCGGGGGCGAGTTGCCACTGCTGGCAAATAAGGTGAATGCCTTCGGGATGCGGCTTAGGCTGCGCGTCGTAGCGCGTTAACACCAATTCGATATCTATGCCGAGCTTATCGATAGTGATTTGCGCCGCTTCTGGCATATTGCGGGTCAAAATAGCCAAGGGCAGCGACTTAGCCCGTAGGCATTCGATAAGCTCGCGCGCGCCATCGATCCAACTGGCATTGAGTGAGCTTTGTCTTTCGTACTCATGGACGATTTCCAGCGCCTGAGCCTGCGCTTCACCCGCGCTCAGACTATCGACATGGGCCAAGATATCCGTACCAGAATGAATCCCCAACTCGCGCCGTAGCCCAGAAAAATCCGGATTAGAATGCGCTAAGGTGCCGTCGAGATCGAAGATGACCCCACGGATATCCTTAAGTTTTAAATCGCTAAGTCTGGTGATCACTGGCTTTTCCCATTAGGTGAAAATGTACGCCTTAGACAATCTGCAAACGCTTCGCCTGACGATTACGGTACATAGGCAGCAATTGCACCACCATCACAGACACTATAATCACGCCAATCCCCAGCAGAGATAAACCATCTAATTCATCAGCATGGAAGACTTCTGGCCACCAGCCAAGGCTCACCACTAACGCCGTGGCACTAAAGCTAAATACTGGCGTTAGGGCCAACATGGCACTGACCTGCGCCGTCGGCCAGTACTTCATCGACTGGCCAAAACAGCCATAGGCGATCAAGGTATTGGCAGCGCAAAACAGCGCAATCTGCCACTCGAAGCTGTCCATACTGGCAAACTGACTAAAGTCGCTAAAGGGAGCCATTACGAAAATACCTAAGCCATAGATCACTAAAAGCAGGTTCGCGGGCGATAAACGATTCAATAAGGATTTTTGCAACAAGGCATAGCTAGTCCACGACAACGCCGAGAACTGAATGATCATCACCCCAATCCAAACCTGATGATTATTGGCGCCAGATAAATCCAAATACGGATGGAAAAACATCAACATGCCTAAAGCTAAGGTTGCAAAACAGCTGAGTTGCACCGCATTCAGCCGTTCCTTAAAAAACAGCACGCCACCGAAGGCAAGGAAAAAGGGCGAAGTCTGGAAATTCAGCTGGGCAGCACCCGGCGCGAGATAATCGAGTGAGTAAACAAAAGACACATAATTGAGCATCAAAAACACGCCCGCAAGCACTAATCTTAACCAGACTTTAGCATCGAGCGCCGCAAATTGCTTAAGGCTGCCCGCGCTCCATTGGATCAATATGCTGACCACAAGCGCAACCAAAAAACGAAACCAAGTCAAAGTGACAGGATCGATAAAAGCCCCCGAAAGCTTTAAGGCTATGGGTAACATACCCCAAAATACAATCGCAACTGAGATGAAGAGCAGCCCGAGTTGAGCATGATTATTTGCCTGAGGGGCGTTATGGCTAAGGTTCACGGAGATATCCAGTAGAGACCGCAAAATGGAGCGTCATTCTGGCACTGAGTCAGCGCAATATCTAGCGGCACATCATGGAAACATTCGCGTTAGATTGGATACTTTAGCTGACACTGATGTGGAGCAAGTTTCAGCATCTTACAATAATTGGAATATTGGCCGCACTCTTGACCCAGCGGCAGCTGATTTACTAGGAAAGCCAACATTGGCATTTCCCGCGATGGCAATAACCGAGTATATTTGGCCGATTAAATGGCTTCTTCACACACTCTCTAGGCCACTTCTTTTTAAGCGAACGCTTTAAATAGGAAAGTTAATGTTATCTACCGCCACGATCGAACAAGTTAAAACGCATATTCATGCCGCAGCAAAGGAACTCGCCGAGCGCCGCGCCGCAGGCACCTGTGGCGATTTACTGCTCCCAGAGCTGAGACCAACCAGCTTCGAACAGGCCTTCGCCATTCAGCAAACCGTGGCAGCAATCTATAAGGCTAACAACAATCCTATCGCGGCGTGGAAATGCCTATTACCCTCGGCGGAAAAAACCGTCGTAGCGCCTATTTATCAAAAGGATGTGTATCAGCAATCGGCCACTTGCCCACTCTATCCATCGACTAAAGGCTTGGCCCGCGTCGAACCCGAACTCGCCTTCGAGATTGCTCGCGATTTACCACCAAGAGCCACACCTTACACAGAGGCCGAAATCGACGCGGCCTTAGGCCACACTCGCTTAGCCTTGGAATTGATCAAAAGCCGCTACCATACGCCCAGTGAAGCGACGCATTTCGATGCCCTCGCCGATGGCTTAGTCAATCAAGGATTATGGTTAGGGCCAGTGCTAAATCCGCTAGCAGGTTTAGAGACCAGCCATTTCGAACTCAGCGTTAACATTCACAATGGCGAAACACTGCAAAAATCCGCCATTCATCCTAATGGTTTCCCTAAAGCGGGACTCTACTGGTTAGTGAACTTTTTATCCGCCCAAGGCATTGGCTTAACTCAAGGGCAATATGTGATCACAGGCTCCTACGCTGGCGTCCTCGATCTGCCATTGGCGCAGGTTTGTGACTTTGAATACGGCGCACTCGGGCAATTTGCCATAACGTTCACAGCTAAGTAATTGCGGCGAGTAAAAGCACTTGCGGCTATTCGAACTCATAACGGCTAGTAAAGCGACAAGGCACTGATAAATAAGCGAACTCGGTTTAAACTGGGCTCGTTTATTTTTAATCTCAGCTCTCAATTATCAATTCCCAGTTATCAGCATTCCCCCAGCATTATTAACAAAAGCCAAACCGACTTGTCCCATAATGCACATCTATGTATCATCTAACTTCATCAATAATAAGGATATATAGAATGTCGCACGGAAAAATGCTGCCAATAGCCTGTCTTCTTGCCCTCACTTTAGGCACATCTCTTAGCGTGTACGCCTCAGAAAATAGCTTTGCCAAAGCCTATAGTGACTATCAAGCCGCCGTTGAAAAAGGCGACACTGCAAATATTGAAGCAAGCGCAAAAGCCGCTTATCAACTCGGTGAAGCTCAATATGCCAAAGACAGTGTCGACTTAGCAAATCTCGCCTTGAACTGGGCCAGCGCGATAGAGAAGCAAGTTGCACCCTACCCATTTACAGAAAAGAATCTACCCAAAACGGCTAAGGCGAATGAGTTGTATCAGCTCGCTCTGGCTAACTATAAAGTTCATTATGGCAAACAAGCGCTTGAGCTTATCGATCCCTTACTGGGCGCTGCGCAAACCGCCGTCGAAGCCAAAGATGCGAAAGAGCATTTTCTTACTGCTATCGCAATTGCGGAAAAATCCGATAAAAAGAAGCTGATCGCCGATGTAAAAATGGCAGCCTTTAACCGCTTATCCAATACAGAGCTATACACCAAAAGCGTAAGACACTATGCCTTCGATGCCTATGATATTTATAAAGAAATTCTTCCCAAAAATGCATTGGATAGAGTCAAGGCAACCTATGTGGTGGGTGCCGTTGAATATGCCGAAAAGCATGATGACAAAGCGATTCCATTGCTTTTAGAAGTCGTTAAACAATTCGACGCACTCAATTTTAGTCACCCCTATGCCTTGAGTGCCCATGCATATTTAGTCGAACTCTATGAGCGCCAAGGAAAGCGTGACGAATCCACCGCTCACTGTATTGCTATCGGCAAAATGCGTCCTTGGGCCGACGCACAGGAACAACAACCTATTTTCCGTACCGTCCCAGACTATCCAATGTCCTATGCGCAGCGAGGTAAAAGTGGCTGGGTTCAGCTTAAATTTACTGTTGATGAGCATGGCTTCGTCAAAAATCCTGAAATTTTAGCTTCTAAGGGTGGTGCTCTCTTCGAGAAAGAAACACTAAAAATGATAGATAAATGGCGTTACGCACCTAAGTTTGAAAATGGTAAAGCCGTTGAGGCACAAACCACTGTGCAACTGGATTACACCATAAATCGATAGCTCATTACTTCAGCTCGCTATTTCACCTCATAACCTAGCCCGTCGCTCACACTCGATGGGCTTTTTTCATCCTGCGCTGCAATCTGCCCCTGACTTAAACTCTGCTTGAGTTGGCTTAGACAGGTTTGGCAAATACACGCATCGGCAGACAGTAAAATGGGACTGATTGCCCCTTGCAGCGAATCTGATGCTTGCGCTTGCAACACCGCCAAAGGCGGAAATGTTTGCTGCGCGCACCAACAGTCCTCAATACCCTTACCAACAATCACCGCACATTGATTCGCGCCTTGGCACAGAGGGCAAATTTGCGCAGCTTCTAACTTAGGTTGTTCCGATGGCTGAGACACGGTAATCCTTATAGCAAGATAAGTTGTTATAGCGCGGAGATCATAATAGATTTTTGCAACTCAGGCTGAGTTGATTGGCACCAAAGTGAAATTTTAAAACTTTCCAAACTACGTTTGAATGCTTTAGTTAAAAAGTCGTGGGTCTTCAACCCACACCCGACCAAGAGGGGATCAACAGCAATTCCCTCTTGGATCTTTGTTAACAAGAGTCCTTGCCGAACAACGTCCATGTCTAACTGCCAGTTCGCCATCCGTGGCTCTCGTTCGTAACGCTGCTATGCAGCACTCACCCTAGCGAAGTTACATGCATTAGAGACAGGCCTCGGTCTTATGGACAAATTGCTATCGCTTCCGAAGGATGCGTCCCTGCACCTGCGAAAGCTAGCCGGTCATCCATGACCGGACTCACGCAATTTATTCCAACGCCCCGCGGCAACTTCGCAGGGGATGGTGAACTTCTGTAGTTTTGGTGTTGCCTGTGAATCCCAGAGATTTGTGTCTTTTCCATTTTTTTAAAATTGGGTGTCCTATTTTGTTGTTCAATAGTTTGTGCTCATCAAGTTATCTAACTTAAATGATATTTGGATGTATTTATTTGGCTCAGTGAACCGCATTCCTGCGTTATAGTAGTAAGGTTCACAGATGCGCACAGGGTGAATACGGAAGGCGAGTTGAAATCACGTTAATTTTATGACTTTGTGAATTCTTTAAAGAATTCATCCTGTCTTTCAAATTGAGCGTTTAATTCTTCTTCAGTGATATCAGGCAGAGAGTCATACCAATGCTGTATTGAACTGATATTTGTATCTGTTTCTTTTATTCTAGCTATAAGCTTCTGAAAATTATCTGGTATCAAGCAGGCTAAATTTTCAGCTTGGACTGGACTATAAAACCCCGACATTGGTGGATTAATGCCAAATTTACGCTCCATGTCAAAACCTACTAAAAGTACAGGATTGCTTAATGCAACCGTAAGGGCTATTAATTCAACTGTTTTCAGGTAGTAAGAAAGACTCTGGCTACATGCTTTTTTATCAAATTGCGGGACGCCCATTCCATTTATATGGCGAAACCTTGGAGATATGATGTTGAAGCTATTTTTCAAGCCGTTTACATGAATGACATTACAGATATCCCAATAATGCTCTAATAAAACGTCTGTCCATAACTCGTCATTATCTTGGTCATACTGCGGAGTTGCCTTTTTTAGTGCACTTAACGCACGCTTAAAATTTGGTGTACCGTTATCTGAAACCGAATGCATCCACTTTTTTGCCTTTTCTGACTCAGTACTATCCAAGACAAAAAAACTGCCCGCGACTACGAGTTCTAAAGCTCTCCTTAAAGAATCAAAAGCATTTTTGTAGTTGCCCTGAAAGATCACCGTCAAACAACTATCCAACTCATGTACCGCTTCAACCCACGGGAAAATGCTTACTTTTTCTAAGTGGTCGGCTCTTGCCGTAGGAGCTTCCATTAACTCATGCGTACAAAATGACTCAGCTTGCTCAAGCTTTTCGAGATTTGGATAGTAATTATAGATATAGTTAGAAGTCTCTGTAATAACACTTTCTAAACTAGAGAGAAGTATATCTCGTCTAGCGTTAAAACTTTCTTTTGGTAGGTTGAATGGATTCAAGGTCAACTCTTTTTAATAAATTTGACGTGCTACATACGATAACTGAAAAGATAGTTATCCACCAAAAATTAGAGTTCAATACTTTCCAAATCAGTTGATATTTTCTATCAATAGAGAAATACAGTAAGGTGTAACAAACCTTTGTTCAACAAGATGAAAAACACCTTTAAATCAGCTAATTATGAAACACAGGGAGTGTTAATCCATCCCGATATATTTTGCCCACTCAAGATAGTTTACTGAGCCACCCATGGCTAAATTCTCTGTGTACTTTAGATCAACAGATGACACTAATGCTCGAAAGGCGAGTCATGGTGATTTGCGAGACGACCGTCCGCCCCATGGACGGGGCGGTCGAGCATCCAAGGATGGACTGGCTGCGAGTCGACGAGCGAAGGCCATGAAAAGCCGATACTAGCGAGCTAAACCACTAAGAGCAATCAGTACAATTGACCAATAAAAAAGCCAGCAAGGCTATAGGCTTACTGGCTTTTCTGCTTTATTTATTAACTCGCTTTATTCCATCAGGCGAGCACTGAATCAAAGCCGCTCAACTATGACTTCTTAGGAAAAATCGGATAGGCCTCAGTGCCTAACACTTTGCCATCGACCTCGACACCATAATAATCACTGTCATTGTGGTATTTCTCCTGCGCCTGCTTTACATCGCCCTTGCTACGTGGGTCCTGTGGACGCTCGTGGGAGTTGATATAAGCGGCAACGTCCCAAGCCTGTTGGTTAGTCAACTGCATACTCTTGCCAAAAGGCATGTTTTCATGGATGAAGAATGCGGCAGTATTGACCCTGTGCATTCCTGCCCCCCAGTTGTAACTCTTAGGCCCCCACAGCGGTGGCAGCGCATAAACGCCAGCAATCGCTTGACCTTGGCCATCAACACTGTGGCAAGTTTGGCAATGGGCGACATAGACCTCTTTACCCCGTTCAGGTGAATAGGCTTGTTCGGGTTTTGGGATCTCAGGATAACCACGACCCGGCAAGTTGGCACGCTGCTCAACTGTCATCGCCTTGGCTAATATCTCAGGTAGCGGGAAGTCTTCCCGTTTGGCACCTTTGACTAACTCAGCATCGCTAAGCTCAGGGACTGGGCCGCTAATATTAGCTTCGTCCATCAAGCCACCCATGCCTAACCAATAGGCATAGGCAGATAGCGCTACTAGCTCAGGGCTCGCCGATGCAGGGGCTTTACCATTCATCGAATAGTTAAAGCAGCCCTGAATGCGCTCTTCAAAGCTACTAACCTTATTGTCTTTTTTGCGATACGCCGGATAAGCAAAATACGCGCCCCAAAGGGGTGAAGCATTGGCTTTTCGGCCCGCATCCATATGGCAGTTGGTGCAGTTAAGCTCGTTACCCACATACTTATCACGCAGCTGTTGGGTATTCACAAACAGTTGATAACCCAAACGCACTTTATCACCAAAGGCGCCTTCAGGAATGGCACTCAAAGGTCTAGGGACGAGATAGGTTTGATCCGGTATCTTAGGGAAAGAAGGCTGCGGGGCTTGTTTATCTGGACGCTCTTGCAGCGGATCCGATTCGGCTTGCGCCTGCACGGTTAACGACCCCATCGCGGCCAGTAATAGCATTGCGGAATATTTCATGGCCGGCTCCTTATTTTAAATTCGCAAAGTAGTTGGCTAACGCATCAATCTCAGCAACGGTGAGCTTATTCGCGACGCTCCCCATCATGCCATCGACATCACCTTTACGTGTTCCCGACTGCCATGCCAGTAGCTGAGTTTTAATGTAACTCGCTTGCTGACCTGCTAAGCGAGGAAATAAGCCGCCACCTAATGCAGAAGGACCATGGCAGGTCACGCAGGCTGGTAAACCACGGGACCAATCACCTTGATAGGCTAAACGGGCGGTATCGTCATTAAAAACAACTTGTTCACCGCGGATAACAGGCTTGACGTCATTGGCAGGCTTTGCTGAAAAATAGCTCGACACTTGCTCAATACCATCACCTTGGAGCGTCATTGCCATCGGCATCATGGTCGCGTTTTGGCGAACGCCCGCTTGGAAATGCTGCAATTGTGTCGAGATATATTCTTTAGATAATCCCGCTAATCGAGGGCCGAGTGGTTCAATACCCTCACCCGCTGCCCCATGGCAAGACACACATAACTGTGCAGCTTGTGGGATAACGTTCATCGATTGTTTGTCAGAAGGCTCGGCAGCGGCATAGCCGCTACATAGCGTTAAGCCTATGACGAATGTTTTAATCTTCATGTTCTATCCTTGAAGAGAGTTAAGCTCTAAAGCATAGGTGGTTATTGTTATTTATGTTGCTGCTCACACACTGAGCCCATTTTTAAAACAGTCAATAAATGAGCCTTAGCGTTTATTAAAGCTCATTTATTGTTCAATCAAAATGGGATAAATTTACCTTACTCTTTGCAAAGGTATGCTGCAAGTCTTCAAGCCCGAGTAGCCAGAATCAATAACCAAATCGCGTCGATTCAAAACGATTCAATAACTTATGTATCAAATAACACAGGAGTAGCGTGCTGATGATGGCGGTGAGAATGCTGCTCACTCGATATAAGGCGCTGAAGATTAAATCGTTGCCAGGGGTCAGATACTGGCCAAACAGAATACCTAAGGTCGTCATGGCGCCAAAACCCACGCCTGAGCCACTTGCCTCTCGCACATGGGCTTGGCTAAAGATCATCAGTCCAATCCACAGCAAAGGGACGATTAATATCAATAGTCCTGACCAGTCATAGAGTACCAACTGCACAACGACCCCAAACGACACGCCCAGCAAAGTACCTATAGCGCGCTTACGGGCATAGTCAAGTGCGCCATTCCAATGCATAGGAAACAAGAGCAACAAGGTGGTCGCCTGAGCCGACATCGAATCCCGCAGATCAAATATTTGGAATACCAGAAACGATGCGGTAGCTATGGTCGCGCCGAGTAACGCTTCGTGGCGCATTCGATGTGGCGCCTTAGGTCCAGGCTTATAAGCCGCCCTTGGTTCCACATCGGGCCAGAGCGCCGTCATAGCATAGGCAATAACGACCGACAATGCCGTCGCCCAAAAGTTACTGAAAACTAAGTCATTCAAGTTGGTATTGGGATAGCTAGCAAAGTGCAGCATGATGCTGAGGCTGAGCACTCCATTGGCGCCAAAGAGGAATAAACTGCCGCGGGACATGGCTGCAAAACGATATAAAAATAGTAGAAATACGATGGGCGTCATCAGGCCGGGATGACTACCGAAGAAACCACCGAGCAGTCCAACCTCTAACCCCGCCATGGCAGATGAGGCCAATAACTGGCGCATGGCGTGGCCATTCATCACTGGCACGAGTCCGAGTAATAGCATGGGGGTCACAGTGAAGAAGACTCCATTGCTCCAACCAAACATTTTACACAGGGTAAAACCTATGGTCGCGCCAGTCGCAATCCGTAAACACTGGCGTAAATCGTTGGCCGTCAATGGGCTATGGCGTAGTAACATGCTCGTCGCCTTGTTCTATCGATACGTAAAATGGGGATGTTTAGCTGGCTTATGCTGCGCTCACACTTATGTAGCTTTGAAGCGTTAACTCAAGCGACTCACGGCAAACACACACCGACCGCGAGTCACTCACCCGTCAACAGCAATTAGTGCGAGTAGAAAGGCTAGTAAATATAGTGCAGCAGGCTAATGACTTTAATCTGCACCTTCGCCAGCAGACTAAACAGGCTATTCTCAGGCAGCAGTTGCACGGTCGCGCGCGCACCAGCTGGCAAGCTGTTCATCGCCATCCCATCTAACTCCAAATGCAGTCTCAATCTTTGGGCATCACGCACCCAACGATCAGATTCCTGCGGCGCCGCTAAACGGCCATTGGCATCGAATTGCCCCGCACTCACGCCCGCATCGACACTACTCACCGTCGCCCGATATAAACGGCCGGGTTCGCCATCAAACGCAATCAAAGCGGTCGATGAAGCATTGACGCCACGCAGACTCTTTTCACGAAAATCAGCAATAATATCAATCTTATCCGATACCACGGCTAACAGAGGTTGCCCCACAGTCGCAAAACTCCCGACTTCTAACTGCAGGTTAGTCACTATCCCGTCCTGATCGGCATGGATTTGGGTGTAAGACAAATTGAGCTCAGCTTGGGCAAGATGATTTTGTGCCTGACGTACCTTAAGATTCTCTTCGCCATAACTGCCACGGCTCACCTTAAGTTTTTCTAAACGCGCATTGGCGGCGAGCAAATTGGCTTCCGCGGCGGCGGCATCACTATCGGCCTGATCCCTTTGCTGCTGCGATACACCATGGGTGGCATACAGGGCATCGAGACGTTTAGCTTCGCTACGTTTCTGTTGCGAGGTGGTTTTGTTGGCATTAACCTCGGCCTTAGCGGCCAGCAGCGAGGCATCTAACTCAGCATTGTCTTGGCGAGCTTGTTCTAAGGCCAATTTAGCTTGCGATACTGCTAACTCATAGGGCGCGGGATCGACTTGAAACAGCAAATCGCCCTTGGCAACCGCTTGGTTATTAGTCACGGCTATGGTCTGAATTTTACCGCTGATCTGCGGTGTCACTTTAGTCACTACACGGGTCGCCATGGCTTGCGGCGTCAATGGCATCATAGTGTCGGCCAGCATGAAATAGCCGAAAACCATCACAAAGGCGAACATGGCAAATTTTACTAAACGGGCAAACTGTTGATCCGGTGTCATCTTCTTTCTCACAAAATAGTTGCTGTTGCCTTGGCCAATTTGGCACTGGCGTTGTCACTAATCAGGCTAATAATGCGTTCAAATTCGCTGAGTTCACTGGCACTGATCCCAGCTAATAACTCACGGCGGACTTGAATAATCCGCGCTTCCATTTGCTTTAGTACATCCAATCCCGCAGGCGTTAATGTCACAATCCGTGCGCGCTTATCTTTGTCGCAGCAATGACGCTCGACTAAACCTTGCTCTTCTAATTGCCCTAAGGTGCGCATTAGCGAAGCCAATTCAATTTCTAAGGCATCGGCCAACACTTTCTGGCTCACGCTGTCGCCTAAACGCAGTAACTTCCACAATGCCGTCCAACGGGGATGAGTTAATCCCAAAGGCGCCAGCTCGACATCGGCCACGGTGCGCCACAGTCGATGCAGACGGCCTAAATGCTCCGCCAGTGATAATTCTTTCAATCGCTCTAATTCTTTTTGCATCTTGATTACTCACTTAGTTAGCGTGCTAAGTATTATACTTAGTTAGCAGGCTAAGTAAATATTTAGGCCCCAAATAGATCTGTGTCCAAGGGCACGAAACGAGCGTAAGAGGGAATAAATAACTTAAAAAGGTTCGCGTCCTCTCAAATCTTATCAAGTTGTATCTCTATAATATCAAACGGATAAATTGAGTTGATTTGCACATGAATTGGAGGCTGTTTTGATAAATCTAAAAATTAGTACGAGGATCGTTATTGGGATCTGTCTATTACTGTTAACAGTAATGAGCTTTATCATGCCGCTCGTTCTCTCTGAATTCAGTCGCCAAGTTGCAGAATCCGAGCAAAGAGAACTCCATAAGATCTATGAAACCGCTGTTGCCGAGATAGCCTCATCGGGCAAATTAGCCGAAGCAATGGCAACCATCATCTCACTCACGCCAGAAGTTCAAAGCACCTTTGCAACAGGCGAGCGTGATGAACTCACCGCCCGTACCTTACCTATATTTACCCAACTTAAGCGCGATTTTGCGGTTCAGCAATTCCAATTTCATAGGCCACCAGCCACTTCTTTTCTACGCTTGCATCGTCCCGAAAAATTTGGCGATGATCTCACCAGCATACGCAAGACCATAGTTGAAACAAATAGCCAAAAGCGCCCTCTTTATGGCTTGGAATATGGAGTGGAAGGATTAGGTATTCGTGGTTTAGTTCCAATGACTTACAACGGACAACACACAGGATCAGTTGAGTTTGGCATGTCCTTCGGTCAACCCTTTTTTGATAATTTTAAACAAGCCTATCAAGCAGAAATTGCCCTCATCTTGCCAGATGGTTCAGGGTACAAGTTATTTGGCGCCACATTTACACCAGATACCCAAGCGGCAGATGAACTCAATAACGTCATGCAAGGCCATGAAGTCATACGCACTATTTCCTTAAATAACAAAACCTACGCCCTGTATCGCAACGCCATAAAAGATTATTCAGGAAACGTATTTGGGGTACTCGATATTGCGATGGATAGAACCCATTCAGAACAAGCGATAGCGGATATTCGCCTTAAGTTGATCCTTATCGGTTTAGTGGCTCTGGTCATTGGAACTGCCATTGCTTGGTTTATTGCCAAAGGCATTACTCGCCCTATCGCTGAAACCACCCAAGCCATGAATGATATCGCTGAAGGTGAAGGCGATTTAACCCGCAGAATCGCGGTAAAAGGTAAGGATGAAATTGCTGAATTATCGATGGCATTCAACCGGTTTGTAGAAAAAATCCACAACACAGTTTCCCACGTCGCCGACTCAACAAGCTTGCTCGCAACCTCTGCTGAAGAAATGTCGAGCATTACGCGGGAAACCCAGAAGATGGCGAGTCGTCAACACCTCGAAACAGATCAAGTTGCCACCGCAATGAATGAAATGGCCGCAACGGTACAAGAAGTTGCCCATAACGCAACCGATGCGGCCGATGCCGCCAATCATGCCAATGACTCAACCGAACAAGGCAAATTAGTTGTACAAAAAGTGGTAACCACTATCGCAATATTAGCCGAGGAAATAGCCACAGCAGCAAGTGCAATCAATGAATTAGAGCGTAATACCGCTGAAATCGATTCTGTGCTTGTGGTTATCCGTAACATTGCCGACCAAACTAATTTACTCGCACTCAATGCGGCAATTGAAGCCGCAAGGGCGGGAGAACAAGGTCGAGGATTTGCGGTCGTTGCCGATGAAGTACGCACTCTGGCGAGCCGCACTCAAGCATCTACGACAGAAATTCAGCAGATGATCGAAGCGCTTCAGCATAAAGCTAAGTCTACAGTCAATGCGATGGAAACCAGCACCCGCACCACCCAAAGCTGTGTATCCCAAGTTCACCAAGCGGGTGAGGCACTCGAAGCCATTACCCATGCGGTTTCCACCATTAGCCAGATGAATATCCAAATCGCCAGCGCGGCAAATGAGCAGTGTGCAGTTTCAGCAGAGATCAATAAAAATGTTAATAACATCAATGACATTGCAACTAATGCGACAGATAGTGCGGTACAAACTGCACGCGCTGGCGATGAGCTTGCCCAACTCGCAGTCCGTTTAACAACTTTATTAGCTCAATTTAGAATTTAAACAAAACAAAACAAAACGCCGCATTCTCTGCGGCGTTTTTATTAGCTTATTTTATAAAGTTTTACTTAGGACGCACGCCTAACGTATGGCAAATCGCATAGGTCAATTCGGCGCGATTTAACGTATAAAAATGGAAATCCTTCACGCCTTCGCGGGACAGTACTTTTACCATATCGATTGCCACGTTTGCACCCACCAATTGGCGTGTACCGGCATCATTTTCTAAACCATCGAATTGCTTGTGTAGCCAGCCCGGTAACGACACATTGGTCATGCCCGCGAAACGTTTTAACTGAGTAAAGTTAGTCACAGGCAAGATGCCCGGTACGATTTCAACGTCGATACCGGCGGCAACGCAGCGGTCACGAAAGCGCAGGTAAGATTCCACATCGAAGAAAAACTGGGTAATGGCACGGCTAGCGCCCGCATCAATCTTGCGCTTAAGGTTGATCAAATCCGCCTGTGCATTGCTCGCATCGGGATGCACTTCTGGATAGGCCGCAACGGAAATATCAAAGTCAGCCACAGAGCGCAGTAAACGCACTAAATCCGCCGCAAAACGAGTTGGCTTTGGGCTGCCTGCAGGTAAATCACCCCGTAGCGCCACTATGTCACGAATGCCCGACTTCCAGTAATGCTTAGCCAGTTCTAACAGCTCTTCATCACTGGCATCCACTAAGGTTAAGTGCGGCGCGGCAATGAGGTCGGTTTCCTGTTGGATACGTTCAATCACGCCATGGGTGCGGTCGCGCACACCTGAGTTAGCACCGTAAGTCACAGACACAAACTTAGGATTCAGCGGCTCTAAACGACGGATAGAGTTCCACAGGATTTGTTCCATTTCGGGGGTCGATGGCGGAAAAAACTCAAAAGAAACATTAATATCGCCATTAAGCTCAGACAAACTCTGGTTCAGCGATTGTGAATGTTGTGCGTGATGAAAAGCCATGTGTATTTCCTCAACCGCCCTTGGCGCGACTCTTTGCTAGTATGAATTCGTTCAAATGGACGTTTGGACGTCTATATGTCCATATACTAGAGAAACTGAGATGTAAGTCAAGCCAAAAAATGTCCATAAGCCGCATTTAATCTCGGTTAATTCGATAGATTTATTCTAGCCAATAAAAAAGGACTCGAAGGAGTCCTTAAAGAAGCTTGATATCGCGTTATTCCTGCAGCAGATCGCGACAGATCTGCGTCAGATCCGACTGCACCGCCGCCGCTGTCACTTCGCGTCCGGCGCCCGGCCCACGGATGATCAGCGGATTACCTTGGTAGAAGGCACTGCGGATCACAAACACGTTATCGCCGGGGGTCAAATTAGCGTAGGGATGATAGGCATCAATCCATTGCAAACCGACTTCGGCTTTAAGCTCTGGGCCGCTGTTATCTAAGGATGCCACGTATCTGAGCACCTTATTTTGCTCCGCCGCCGCACCATACTGTTGCAGCAGATCGGCATCTAACTCGGCAATGCGGGTGAGAAATTGATCTAAGGGAATATCCGCCAAATCGGCTGGCACTAATGAGCGTAATTCAATATCTTCAAGCTCGATTTCAAGGCCAATTTCACGGGCCAAAATGAGCAGTTTACGCTGCATGTCACGACCAGACAGATCGTCGCGGGGATCGGGTTCAGTGATACCTAAGCCTCTGGCTTCAATCACTAATTCAGAGAAAGGCTTGCTGGTATCGTATTTTTCAAATAACCAACATAAGGTGCCGGAGAAAATCCCGCCCACGGCTTCAACGCTATCACCGCTGTTACGCAGATCATTTAACGCATGTTGGATGGGTAAACCTGCGCCACAGCTGGCGTTATAACGCCAAAATAAACGACGATTACCCAGTTGCTGCTTTAACTCACGGTAGAAAGGCAGTGGACCCGAGCCCGCGAGTTTATTCGCGCTCACCACATGGATGCCGCGCTCAAATAGCTCTGGATATTGCAGCGTCAAACTGGCGCTGGCACTGATATCTAAGGCCACCAGCTCATCGCAGTTAACCCGTTCTAATTGCTCGAACAAGTGCTCGTACTGCCAAGGCGTAGCCTCGGTATTAAACTCAGTCTGCCACGCGGCAAGATTAATGCCTGTGGATTTAATCAAGGCTTTACTCGAACTGACTAAACCGACTAACTCAACACTGGCTTCGAGTTCATGATCCAGTGATGGCGACACCGACTTAAACAAATCGACCCAAGCCTCACCTATGTTGCCCACGCCGAGCAGTAAGACACCAATGCGTTTACGCGGCCCAGCGCAGCGACGGTGGACTTTTTGGGTTAACAGATTCACCTGTGACTGGGGCACTAACGTCACTAAACTTAAATCGCCACTGAACAAAGGTTTAGCATCACGGCTTAATAAACGGGCAAAGCTACGGCGATAATGTTCGGCATCGGCACTCACTAACGCCACTAGGCCGAGATCTGTGTTGATCTGTTGTTCGCTGATCCCTAATGCTTGTGCCTCGGCATCGAGTAATCTTTGAACTTGTTTTTGATTCTCAGCGGTATAAGCAAGTTCAACCCTTTGATGGGCAGAGGTCCAATGGGCCAATGGCGTTAAACCCGCTGCGATCAACGAATCTAATAGGCTCGTTAATTCGCCCGTAAGCTTAAAGCCGAATAGGACCACAGCATTGAGATTAGTCACCACAGGCGCGCTCGCCGACGAACTGTGGGGCGCAATCAAGGTAAAGTCGGTGTGGGATGCATAACTTGAGCGCACCGCTAAACTCACTTCGGTATTAAACAGCGGCTGCAAAGTACGCGAATGCAATACTGGCGAGCCTAAACGCGCTAAGCGGTCAGCTTCGGCAAGAGACATGCTTTTTAGTAATTTAGCATCGTTGATCTTATTAGGGTCGGCATTGAACACCCCTTCCACATCGGTCCAAATGGTCACGCGCTCAATATCGGCAAGGCTGGCAATCAAGCTAGCGCTAAAATCGGAACCATTACGACCAAGTAATAAAGTATCGCCGCGCTCGTTAGCGCAGATAAAGCCTGTGATCACTAAGCGTTCATTTGGGTGGGCGGCCAATAGCGCTTGTACTTTAGCGCGGGATTCTTGCACCCGAATTTGCGGCACGGCGGCTTCATCGGCCACTAAAATTGAACAGGCATCCACATGGCTTGCCGCCACGCCAGATTCGCGCAGTAGCGCCGCCATTAAACGTGCCGACCAACGTTCGCCAAAGCTCACCACATGGTTGATTTGGTATTCATTGCGCTCATCTAAGGACAACAAGCTGATGAGTTGCGCTTTATCTGTGGCCAAACGCTCACGCAGATCGCGAGCTTGTTCATTCGACAACAACTGCTCAATCAACCCCTGTTGGTAGCTGATCAGCACTTGTAACTCTTCTTGCCATAGCTGACCCGCATCACGCAGCGCTAATAATTTATACAGGAAATTCGTGCTTTTACCCGCCGCAGAGACCACAACGAGATCATCACTATGACCGTGGGTTAACAGGATATGGGCAACTCGACGATAACAATCGGCATCCGCTAAACTGGAGCCACCAAATTTATGTAAGTGACAACGTGCCATCTATTATT
Source organism: Shewanella septentrionalis (assembly GCF_025370265.1). Classification (NCBI taxonomy): domain Bacteria; kingdom Pseudomonadati; phylum Pseudomonadota; class Gammaproteobacteria; order Alteromonadales; family Shewanellaceae; genus Shewanella; species Shewanella septentrionalis. The sequence goes on from NZ_JAMTCC010000038.1 coordinate 35,261, forward strand.
CCTCTACTGACAAGCCGCAACGGCGGCTAATCCTGCTTGAATATCTGCAACTAAATCGGCGGCATCTTCAATACCCACCGATAGACGCAATAGGGTGTCCTTAATACCAGCCTCGAAGCGCGCTTGCGGCTCCATGGCTCTGTGGGTCATAGTGGCAGGCACGGCCACTAAACTTTCGACGCCACCTAAACTTTCCGCCACGCTAAATAAGCTGAGTGCACCTAAAAAGGCCACCACTTCGGCCTCGCCGCCTTTGAGCTCAAAGCTCAGCATAGCGCCAAAGCCCTGTTGTTGCTTGGCCGCAATGGCGTGACCTGGGTGATCCGCAAGACCGGGGTAATAGACTTTGCTCACCACAGGGCTTTGCGTTAATACCTCAATAATACGCTGGGCATTGGTTTGATGCTCGCGAATACGCACCGCTAAGGTACGCAGGCCGCGCAGGGTCAGATAACTGTCGAAGGCTGACCCCGTTAAGCCTAGAGTGTTCGACCACCAATGTAAGCTTTCACCGATTTGCGCGTCTTTAGCGACCACTGCGCCGCCGACCACATCGCTGTGACCATTGATATATTTAGTGGTGGAGTGGATAACGATATCCGCGCCTAACAATAGGGGTTGTTGCAATATCGGCGATAAAAAGGTGTTATCGACCACCACCAGCGCGCCGACCCCATGGCTCGCCTTAGCAATAGCTTCGATATCCACCACACGCAATAACGGGTTCGATGGGGTTTCGAGCCACACCATCTTAGGATTCTGCGCAATGGCGGCGGCTAACGCTTGGCTGTCGGTTTGGTCAACCACAATCAGCTTAAACTGGCCTTTCTTCGCCAAGTTGGTAAATAAACGGTAGGAGCCGCCGTAACAATCGTGGGGCACGACCAATAGGTCATCGGGGCCGAGCAAAGTGGTCACTAAGGTGATGGCCGCCATGCCAGTGCAGGTCACTATACCAGTGGCGCCCTTTTCTAATTGCGCTAATGCTTCGCCTAAAATGCAGCGCGTTGGGTTGCCTGAACGACTGTAATCGAATTCGCGGGGATTTTTATGACCATCGAAGGCGTAATTAGTCGACAAATAAATCGGTGGCACAACTGCACCATATTGAGTATCGCTTTCGATACCCTGACGCACTGCCAGTGTGGCTAATTGACGCTCTGCCATGGGTGGACTCCTAAATTCGGTAGACTGATAGAGATGTCTGGACGTCTAAATGTACCTAAGCCCAACGCCATCGTCAATAGGCGTGAAGACGTTTAGACGTCTAAACATAAAGAAATCTGTTTGCAATCACAAAGAAATAGTAGCAATAATTTGACTGTTGTTTGTAAGGGTTTAAAATCTGCCCCGAATTTAGCGTTATAACAGGTGAGTCAATGACTGAATGGAATGGGGAATACATCAGCCCCTATGCTGAACATGGCAAGAAGAATGAACAAGTAAAAAAAATTACTGTGTCTATTCCGCTCAAAGTGCTTAAGGTCCTTACGGACGAACGAACTCGTCGTCAGGTCAATAATTTGCGTCACGCCACCAACAGCGAGCTGTTGTGTGAGGCATTTTTGCACGCCTACACTGGCCAGCCATTGCCTAACGATGAAGATCTGTCAAAAGATAGCCCAGACAGCATTCCCGCCGAAGCCAAGTTGCTGATGGACGAGATGGGGATCGAGTGGGAAGACATGGAATAGCGACTTGTCGCTGGCAAAGTTACATCACAGTGCTCATCAATAGGGATCGTTAACGATCCCTTTTTGTTTATATGGAATCCTATGTTTTCTATGATAGATCCACAGACTCTTGCCTTGGCCTCGCTGATTGTATTTCTTGGCGCCTTAACCCAGAGCCTGATTGGGTTTGGCCTAGCGGTTGTCGCCAGCCCTTTGCTGTATATCGTCGATCCGCAGCTCGTACCGGGTCCCGTTATTGCCATGGGATTTACCATCTCGCTACTGACCTTATTCCGGGAACGTGGTCATTTAGAATTCAATGGCTTGCAATATGCGCTCCTAGGTCGCGTGCCCGGCGGTTTTATCGGCGCGAGCCTGTTGCTGTTTGCGCCTCAGCCCATACTCGGGTTATCCATCGCCGCCATTGTGACTGTCGCAGTGATCCTCAGCCTGTATAAATTCAGCCTGCCAGTGAATAAGAAAACCCTCTTCGGTGCGGGTGTGGTTTCAGGGATCTTCGGCAATATCGCCGCGATTGGTGGCCCGCCGATGGCGATTCTATTGTCAGGCAAAGACGCTTCGCAGTTTCGCGCCGCCCTGTCGGCCTTCTTCATTTTTAGTTCCACCATAGCTATGGTCATTCTGGCGATCACTGGCTTATTAGAATTGAAGCACCTGTGGCTGTCGTTAATGTTGCTGCCTTCTGTGCTTTTAGGGTATTTAGTCGCGGGGCGATTGGTGGGCAGTGTCGATAAAGATAAAACTAAAATGGCGACGTTAGTCCTGTGCAGTATCAGCGCCTTAGTGCTAACGGTGAAATCGGTTATCGAGTTATTGCCCCAATAAGCGTCCTGCTTGTATTGGCAAATCATCTGAAGATTCAAACAATAAAAAGCACTGACATTGTCAGTGCTTTTCTTTATCTATCAATATCTAAAGCCAGCTTACACTCAGCTTAAATAGCTTTGCCCTGCGTACACAATAAAGTGTCTTAGAGCGAGTACGCCGGTTAAGCTCGCGCAGGCAACCATGATCATTGCGCCCTTAGTATGGCGAGTCGCGGCTGGTAGCAACATGAACAGCAATGGAATACCAAAACCTATACCGACGACGCCTATCCAGAACACGCTTGCCCATAGCCCAGAGGTTAACGACGCTAAGGCCGCAGCCGCCGCGCCGCCCTTGAAGTACAAGGCGCAGAACAACATGAACAGGAACAGGATTTCAATCGCCATCACAGGCAATTCTAAACCGTGCATCTTCACTAAAGTTTTGTCGTGGCTGTCCGTCTTAAACATCAGCAACGCCAGTACCGCATTTGCCGCAGCGCCCGCCGACAAACCCGACACTAAAAACAGCGCAGGCAGTACCGCAGTGTTGAGCATAGGATAGGCATTCATCGCCGAAATTAAGAAGCCAGTGTAAGCCCCTACGCCAATGGCGAGGACAAACAACAATACTTCAATCAGCTTTCGAAATGGCATAAGTAACTTAGCGATAGGTGTTAGGAAACCCAAACCCCATTTTGGTAAGTCATCCCGCAGCACAATAATGGCGTATGCAAAGGCCAAGGGAGAATACGCCAGCAGCGCCAGCACCCCGATTGCCATAACAGACTGGAAGTTATAGTGAATTAAGATCAACCAAAAGTGGAATGGTTTGGTTAAGTCAAACACTAAACAAGCTAGACCTAAGCTAATTGCTACAGGCCCAATAATGGCTGCCGCCTTAAGAATGCTGCTTTCAGCTCCCGCGCTGAGTTCCTTATTCGCCCAGCGTAAACCAATGCCAATCAATAAACTGCCCGCGGATAACCCCGCCATAAACAGGTAAACGGCGATGACCCAGTGCCAAGTGACAGGATCATATTGCGCCATGTCGCCCCAAGTATTGTTCATAATCAAATCCCCCCTCTTTTGGTAGGAACGCGATACACCCTAGGTTTAGTGCCCAAATGGGTTTTATCTTGGTAAGTGATTTTAGTGTTGAGCATGATGGCCACTTCACTCTTAGGATCATTGGCATCGCCAAACACTAAGGCATCGGTTGGACACACAGTCACACACGCTGGCTCTTCGCCCCGTGCTAAACGCGTATCCTTACAGAAGTTACACTTATCCGCCGCCTTGGTTTCTGGGTTCATAAAGCGCACTTTATAAGGGCACGCTGCCACACAGTACATACAACCGACACACTTCTCGGTATGGATAGAGATAATACCGTCTTCACCCACATAGGCCGCGCCCGTTGGGCACACCTTAACGCAGGGCGCATCTTCACATTGCTGGCAAGATACCCTGTGGTATTTGAAGTGCAGATTTGGCATCTCACCAAAGGGGCCTTCCACTCGCACTTGCAAACGAGTAACGCCTTCGGGTACGCCATTTTCACTGCGACACGCCACGTTACAAGCTTGGCAGCCGATGCACTTATTCTCGTCGTGCACCATTACATATCGTTTATTCATTTAAGCCTCCGATTAGCGCTTTGCCAGCGTGACGCCCGTGGTGTGCACTGTCATGCCACACACAGGAGCAGTAACGTGCGGTAGTAAGTTACCGCAGTGGATACCTTTGCCCGTTGCTCTGACCAACTCTTTGTTTTTAGAACCAAAGCCCATGTAAGCAAACACAGTATCTTGGCGAATACCCGGCGTGACTAAGGCATGGCCTTCTTCTGTGCCAACACTGCTGGTGAGGCGGATTGGGTCGCCATTGCTGATCCCTAATTTGCCCGCAGTGATGGGGTGAACCCACACAGCGTTATCCGACATCAGGTTAGCGAGCATAGGTACATTGTGGGTGGCGCCATTGGTGTGCACCGCCACTTTGCCTTGGATAAAGTACAGCTCATCTGCTTTTTTAAGATGCACTTCGCGGAACTTGATCACCCCACGGCCCGGTGCCATGGCTTCGACTTTGGCGGAGGTGAGTTCAATCTTGCCACTCGGGGTTTTAAAGGTGAGTGCGCTTGCATAAGTGCCGTCGTCATCGGCAGGTCGCGCATTGGGGTATGCCTTAATAAACTCGGCAACCATCTTAGGCTCGCACAACATAATTGGCTTACCAAAACTCACAAAACCTTCGTCTTTAATACGGCGCAGCAGGTCAGTGTCACGGTTCACCTGCAGCATTTGCAGGGTTTCCATGTTTTCCCATGGATAGAACTCGCCAAGGCCCATAGCCACGCCCACATCCTTAAAGATCTGCCAAGAAGGCTTAGTATCACCTAAGGTTTCAACGACTCGTTGGCGCACATAATAGGCGGGATTTTTACCTGACTTATCGGCAATTTCTTCATCACGTTCAAGATAAGTCGACTCAGGTAAAATCACGTCCGCATAGGCGGCGGTTTCACTGATATACACATCGCACACGGCAACAAAGTCGAGCTTTTTCATCGCTTCAACAACGCGCGCCCTGTCTGTCATGGTTTGCATTGGGTTAGTGCGTGACATCACCCAGCCGTGTAACTGGTAAGGAACAGCGCTTAACGTGGCATCGAGAATAGTTTGGTAAACGCCGCCCGATGTCCACATCATGGCGTACTGCTCTTCCACTTGATCGATACGTTTCGCTGCTGGTTTTGGCATGTCTTTCACGCCAGGTTTAGCCAATACGGGCGCAACTGCTTCACCGGCAAGCTTGTTGTAATCACCGGGTTTCTGGCCGATATAAATCCCGCCCTTGCGCTCAATATTACCAATCAAGACGTTGGCGGCGTACAGGGCGCGGCGCATCTCAAACTCTTCGGTGGTAAAGGTGGCTCTGTGACCAAAATCGACCACGGCATGGGGCGCTTTTGCCGCATATTCGTGGGCGATGCGACGAATGTCTTTGGCAGGCACATCGGAGATGGTTTCAGCCCATTCAGGGGTATAAGCTTTCACTTCGGCGGCAAAGGCTTCGAAGCCTTCCACATAGCGCGCGACAAATGCCTTGTCGTAAAGATTATCTTCAATCAATACATGGCATAACGCCAAGGCGACGGCCACATCGGTACCGGGGCGAATGGCATACCATTCATCAGCTTTATCGGCCACAACGGAGAATCTTGGCTCGAACACCACCAGCTTGGCACCTTTGTCCATTTGCGCCGCCATCATGCCGCGGGTTTCGGACATATTGATGCCTTCGTACAGGTTATGGCCGAAGTTAATGATGTATTTAGAGTTACTTAAATCTCGTTTGACCTTAGTGCCAAAAATAGCCTTAGCGGCAATTTCATAACCGCCGGGACATGTTGAAGCGTGGGTAAAGGTATTGGGACTGCCAAAGGCGGTCGCGAGATGAAACAAATGCTTTTCTTGTGAGCCCGATTTTGACGAGAATGCCACGGCTTCTGGGCCATGTTCTTTTTTGATTTTATTTAGGTTTTCGGCGATGAGTTGATAAGCCTCATCCCAACTGATCTCGGCCCATTTGCCTTCGCCACGTTCGCCGACCCGCTTTAACGGTTTAACGATACGCTGTGGATCGTACAATAAACTATGGCCTGCGCCGCCACGGGCACACACTTTACCGCCAAAGGATTTAGCGGCCTTGTTGCCACTAATGAAGACGTTTTTGCCCTCAATCACCCGCGCAGAAATCGGGCAACGGGTTGAACACATTTCGCAAATACTGGCAATGTCTTTGCCCATGCCCTTTAGCTGCTTATTCTCTAATGCCGCTAAGCTGCCCGGCAGCAGACTGGCCAACGCACACGTGGCGCTGCTCGCTCCCGCTCCCTTTAAAAAGGTTCGCCTATTAAGCTCAATCATGGTTACCTCCATCACGCTCATCCCACCCGTCAGCCGCCATTTTTGGCGCCATCGAGCAGAGGTTTGCTCACTGATTTGATTACTTTTTTAGTTATAAAAGCGTAAAAACAGCGCCGCCATATCTTCAAAATACCAGCATCCGCTGAATACACTGCTCATCCACGAAGATTGTTATCCCGAAAGAGGTAGGCGGATATTGTGGTAAACCACATGGGGAAGCTCGGTGTGATCTATCGCAACTAAAACCTAAGACTGACGCTGAAATACGTGAATAAGATCAATAGGTCTTAAAATACGGACAGAAAAAAGCCGCCAGTTTGGACACTGGCGGCTTAGAAGAAAACTGACATTTCAGTCAATTGCGATAACCCTAGCAGGATAAGAGCATCGTGCTAGCGGGCGCAAACTGATTACAATCGCATTAATCCATTAGCTCTATATCGAGGCAGTTGAGCAGGCGAATCGCTTCATCGCGGCTAAACTTAGCCCCTTTGATTTTATTGTTAAAAATGTCGATATCGTAATTTGAGGCCTCGCTAAAATCCGCCTCCAATAGCTGACTACGACCAAACAGACTATGGCTAAAATCCGTGTAGGTGAAATTAGCTTGATTAAAGCTGCCCTCGCGAAAATCCACATCGTGGGCCTTACACTCTTCGATGATGATTTCATCGAGGGACAAGCCTAAAAATGAGCAGTCATTTAGAATGCATTGCTTAAAGGAAAAGGGCGCGGCAAAGGATAAACGCGACCATGCGGCGCGGGTCCAATCGATACCGACTAACTTACACTCTTCAAACTCGACCCCGCTGAACTGGCACTGGGGCACTTTCACTAAGCTCAAGTTGCAGCGTACAAAGCGACAATCGATAAACTTACATTTACGAAAAACGCTCTCGCTAAAATGACAGTCTTGAAAGCAGCAATCCTCGAACTCGATGCCCTGTAGCTCTTGGGCTAATTCCGACAAACCATTAAACTGTTTTGATAAAAAACTATTGCCCTGCAAAACCGCGCTTTGCGCGAGTTGCGATGGCGCAAGCACTGATTGTTTAAGCACTGGCACTTCTTTCTGTGACGACATAACACCTCTAATCCTGCCCAATCCCCAGCAATAAAATATGCAGGGCAATTGGGCTAGATACTGCTTATTGTTTACTCTCTGATACGAGGCTTGAGACTCACCGGCTAAATGCTCGCGACGAGTTCCTCAAGCTGATCGGTCGCCTTAGACCAACCCTGATGAAATCCCATATCCTCATGATTCTGCCTATCTTCGCTATTCCAATGCTGCACCCGCGCAGTGTACTTGGTCTTGCCATCCACAGGTTCAAAGGTGATGGTTGCCGTCATAAAAGCTTTATCGGACGGCACCCAAGCTTCAGTAAAGGCATCGGTAAATACGATGCGCTCATTCTCAACCACCTCAAGATACACGCCGCGATTCGGGAAATCCTGCCCCTCAGGGCTGCGCATCACAATCACATTTGAACCACCGGCACGCACATCTAAGGTCGCGCTAGCCACAGTCCACGGTCTTGGCGTAAACCAAATTTTGAGAAGCTCAGGCTCGGTCCACGCGCGGAACAGTTTTTCCGGCGGCGCGTCGATAATCCGCTCTAATACTAGCTCTCGTTGATTATCATTATGTACATGCTGACTTGTGCTCATATTCCCTCCATTGGATATTTGGCTTGATGGTCTTGTCGGCTGCAGCTACGTCATAAGCTCGCACATCAGCAAAGAACAATGCAAATAGCCGTGGCAAATTTCGTCAATAAAGGTAAAATGTCGCCACTTTTTCGCGGCAGTCTAGCACAAGGTTCTCTCGGATTAATGGTTAGCATTTTCGAGCAAAATGGCACGGGCCCAGCCCGCTTTAACAGACCACTTTCACTGTGGTGCCAACCTTGCCCTGCGTTTGTTCCATCCCTTGCATTATCTCCTGCTGACACAATTCAAACACCGCCCGAAAATACCACTTTTGCTGTTCAAGATTTAACATCAAATCCCGCAAACTGGCTGAACGCTTTACGCCTTAAGCCACGCGCGAATAATAAAGCGGTTGCAATAAATCTGGCTGTTGCTAACGCCATAGTCCTTCTGCAAACCGACACTTATAAAAACCTTATCCCTACACTCTCTATCCTAAGGAATACTCGTCATGAGTCTTGCTGATTCCGTACTTGCCATCAATAACGATTTGCCTATCCGCACCGACAGCCCAGTCCACAGCGGCAAGGTTCGCAGCGTTTACTGGCTAACCGACGCCGACAGTCGCCGTTTAATTACCACTAAAGGTTATAACGTCCCTGAAGATACCCCGCTCGCCATCATGGTGATCAGCGACCGTATCTCGGCCTTCGACTGTATCTTCCACGGTGAAGGCGGCCTCAAAGGCATTCCCGGTAAAGGCGCGGCATTAAACGCGATATCTAACCATTGGTTTAAACTGTTCGCCGAAAACGGCCTAGCCGACAGCCATATTTTGGATATCCCGCACCCATTCGTATGGATAGTCCAAAAAGCTCGCCCTATTAAAGTCGAAGCTATTTGTCGCCAGTACATCACAGGCTCAATGTGGCGCGCTTACTCAAAAGGCGAGCGAGTATTCTGTGGCATCACACTGCCAGAAGGCTTAGAGAAAGATCAAAAGCTCCCTGAGCTGTTAATCACCCCATCGACTAAGGGTATTTTAACCGGCATTCCAGGCGTGCCAGCCCAAGATGACGTGAACATCAGCCGCAGCGATATCCAAGCCAACTACCAAGCCTTTGGCTTTGAAAAGTTAGAAGATATCGACCTGTACGAGAAGCTGTTAAAAGATGGCTTTAAAGTGATTTCAAAAGCACTGGCCGACATTGACCAAGTGTTTGTCGACACTAAGTTTGAGTTCGGCTATGTCACCGACAAAGACGGCAATTCAAAACTGATTTACATGGATGAAGTCGGCACCCCAGATTCATCACGTATATGGGACGGCGGCGCCTACCGCGATGGCAAGATTTTGGAAAACTCTAAAGAAGGTTTCCGCCAGTTCTTGCTGAATCATTTCCCCGATCCTGATGTGCTGCTCAACAAAGACAGAATGCCAGAGCGTGAAGCCCTCGCCCGCGACAATGACCTCCCACTTGAGGCCATGATGCAAGTGTCACGCACTTACACCGGCGTTGCCGAGAAGGTGACTGGCGCGGCAATCCCGCTGCCAGCAAATCCTAAGGCAGATATTATTAAGATCCTCAAAGATGAGTATGATCTGATTGTGTAATCAGATTTTTGATTGATGGAGTGTTATCACTTCACTCTATAAGTTTAAAAGGCGCTCAAGCGCCTTTTTGTTTAAGTCATTCACAAACTTAACCAATACAACGCCGATAATTAAGCACTGTCATTCCAGTGACACACCGCCTATATCTTAAAAAAGCAGCATCCATGAGGGCTCGACGACGGCATCTGATGTAAAAGGATTTACGAATGTCACGATCACATGGATGTGAATGAGCGACCATGTCACGGACGGTCACTTACATGCCAATGCTTAATCCCGCCAACCCATCTAGTAATCTGTATGCCTTTTTACAAGCATACACTTTGCAAATTTAACAATGGGTGGCTCGTTAATTTGCCGACTGACTCGGGTACTGACAATCAATATAAAAGCTATTTTTTGCACAGATAAATGCAAATTAATGTGAGCATATAGACGTATATTGATAGGAATTGATGGTATTAGTATGAATTTAATGCCATATTAAAACTCGAAATTTTGCAGAAATTCAAAGGGCTACGTATTGGAAACAAAAATGACAATTTTTAGTTTTACTCTGATACATTAAAAGTGTATAAATGCGGCTTAAAATTTCTACAGTGTTCTTTAATCGCTTCTGTCGAAGTAGGCCGCTAAGTGAGTTGTCTAAGCCAATACCTTAGGGCGTTCTTCCAGTTTAGAAAATTATACCAAGAGATAAGCGTGAATAGTTACTACAAAGGAACGCATGGTACAACGTGCTCAGCAGCAGATTCTATACTTGCTACAGGGTTCAAAAAAGGACCGGGCTTAAGAGGTTCAGGTATCTATTTTTGGTTGTATCAGTTTGCGGAGCTGCTTCAAGAAGCAGAGCAGTTGGCAATAGCTTGGTATAACTTTGAGTCGAATAAAGGCTCTTACAGCAAGCATAAAGACAAAAAGTGTGCAGTAGTTTTAGCTGATTTGGATACAAAAGAAGATGATGTTTTCGATTTTGAAGCAAAACGTCAACACTTCATGGTCTATGCTAAGGCTATAATGGATAAGTTAGGAGAGGCTAAGCTTCCCCATGAAGAGGAAAAAATACTGTTATCTGGTATTCATGATAAATTCTTCAACGATTGGGAAGAGAAAGCAAAGAACTCTTTTGATGCAGTGCTAGTAAGAGTTCATGCTCCGAACAAGTTTAAGAGCACTTTTCACAAGGATATTGCTTCGCAACCACACTGTATCCTTGTGCGAAATGAAAACATCATCAAAATTACTGATGTTAAGAAAATACATTAATATCAGTAAAAAAAGCTGAGATATTACCCTTCAATTAGTAAAGGGAAAGTGCAATGAATGATTATAAAATATTAGAGGAACTACTCAACGACATCGAAAGAATGTCAGTTGAAGAGCTTAAAGCGTCACTATTGGGTCATGCTTACGGTCCTATCCATAGCATAGTAACGTTCGACCCGTACGAGGCAATGTTTAACGCATATGCAGAATCAATAAACTATAAGTTAGTAAGTTCAGGTATGGCAGCTTTACGCAAGTTTGATTTTATTAATATTGTAAAGAATTTAGATGCGGATCGTAGTGTTGCAAACCTCATGTCAGAAGCAGCAAACGATGAATGTTACAACTTCATGTTAGCGGCCTAATATATGTCAGAAGAAAAAGCAACATACAAATATCACCCGATTCAATTAAGAGACGTAAAAGTACTAGAGTTATTTATCTCAGCTAACCTTGGTTGCACGTCTGCTCAAGATTCGGATTGTGATGTTGAAAGTAGTGAGTTTGGTTTTTATCATACTCATTCTAAGTACAACGAAGAGGCAAAATCCTTTATCGTTAAAGTTGCAGCTGTTGTTGGCCGAGAAGATAGAGAAGAAGAACCTACTACTGAGTTCGATTTGCGAGTAGAGCTCCTAGGTGTTTTTGAAGTTGATGAAGAGAAGTTTCCGATGGAGCATATTGAAGCTTTTGCTAGTAAAAATGCTCCGTTGATTATGTATCCATATCTTCGAGAACAAGTGTACTCACTTACCACTAGAGCAGGTTTTGACAGTACAGTGTTACCTTTATTTGAAGTGCCTGCATTCAAATTGAAAAAGTAAGTTTATAGAAATAAAAAAGCCAGTCCTAGACTGGCTTTTTTTATGAAATATGTCCCGTCCTGAAATACGTTGACATAAAGAGGACTTCTTTATGACAACATCAATTAACTCAAGCCGTAAGCGCACACAACGAGATTACACCTTAGCCTTTAAATTAGGCGTTGTAGAGCGTGTTGAAAAAGGCGAAATGACGTACAAACAAGCCCAAGCCCATTTTGGTATTCAAGGCCGTTCAACTGTACTCGTTTGGCTTAGAAAACATGGTAGACTCGATTGGTCGAAATCTTTTCAGCATCCCTTTATGCCTAAGTCAAAAGAAACCCCTGCCGAAACGATCAAGCGCCTTGAACGTGAGTTAGCAGAAGAGAAACTGCGTAACAAAATCCTCAATGGCATGGTTGATATCATGGACAATGAATATGGAGCTGGCCTCAGAAAAAAGTACTTATCCGGTACGTCTGGCAAGCAAAAGGCAACGGAGAAATAAACCTCGCAGCCGCATGTCGTGCTGCGGGTATGTCGAGGCAAGGTATTTATCAGGCAGTTGCTCGAATGGAAAGTCGTAGAGCTGAGCTATCGGTCATCAAAGACTGGGTCCAGTACTGGCGTAAATATATGCCAAGGTTAGGGGCCCGTAAGCTCTACACGTTGATAAAATCCAAGCTGGTTGAGCACGATATTAAACTCGGGCGAGATGGGTTCTTTACCTATTTGAGAAGTGAAGGTTTACTGGTTAAACCGAAGAAAAGCTACACAAAAACCACGTTCAGCAAACACTGGATGAAGAAGCATCCTAATTTGCTGAAAGAGGAAGGGCTACATGATGCAGGGCATGTACTGGTCAGCGATATCACCTATCTTGAGTCAGACCAAGGAGTGCACTACCTGTCACTGGTCACCGATGCCAGTTCTCGTAAGATAGTCGGTCATCACGTGAGTAAAGACATGAAAGCCGAGAGTGTGGTGAAAGCGTTAAAAATGGCCATAAAAGATAAACGCTATATCGGCAACGCAGTGCATCACTCAGACAGAGGCTTACAATACTGCTCAGCAGTTTATCAGAATGCGCTTCAGGCGAGCCAAATCCAGCCGTCAATGACGGATGGTTATGATTGCTACCAAAATGCATTAGCAGAAAGAGTGAATGGCATACTGAAGCAGGAGTTTTTACTGCACCGATGTAGGACATTTGCGGAGCTGAAGATACTTGTTAGAGAATCGATAGCAATATACAACGATATGAGACCGCATCTGAGTTTGAATATGGCAACCCCTAATCAGGTGCACAATAGAAAAGGCCAGCTACTGGAGCTGGCCTAAAAACTGTCAACCTATCTTAGGACGAGACAATAAGTTTTACACAATAGTGCATCTCACCTTTTAGCTCTTCATCGATTATTGATTCGATTATTTGCCAGTTCCCTTTGGCTAAGCCAGCTCCAATTAGAGGGTAAACAATCCTAAGTCCAGAAAATTCTTTTTTTATAGCCCGAAAAACTTGCCTTATTGCATCGTAGTCAGCTAATACACCATTCCCTTTCCAGTCATATTGCGTGTAAGCATTTACGATGGCAAACGATTTGCCACGTCGATTAATGATTACCTTTGTATAAGTTCCTAGTTTAGTCGAGGCTCCTCTCTCTGTTTGTAAATCAACGTTATATGCTTCAGGGTACTTGCTCTTAATCATTAGAGCTATACCAGCCCCCATGTTACACAAGCAGTTACAACCATGCACAAGTACATCTGCTTTATTGTTTTCAACAAGCTCAAAAATATTACCATGAACCTTCTTCAAGCTAACCTCCATAATAAATCAGACCACCCATCGTAAAACAACATAATGTACACAGGGTTTGGCTTCAAGGGCGAAAGATGAGACAGGCAGAAATCTTTTGGGATTAACAAAAAGATCGGACATGCATAACTCTCATGGGATAACAGCCAACACCTAAGCAACAGAAGTTCATCTTCCCCTGCGAAGTTGCTGAAGAGCGTTGAAAAAAGATGGGACATGCATAACTCTTTTGGGATTGACAGCGAACACGTCAGCATCAGGAGTTCACCTTCCCCTGCGAAGTTGCTGAAGGGCGTTGAAGAAAATCGCGTGACGCAGACAGGACGTCTGCGTAGCTTTCGGGGGGAAGGGACGCCCCATCGGAAGCGTTAGCGATTTTCGAATAAGCACGAAGCCACTAATCAATGCATGTAACTTCGCTAGGGACGCCGGGGGATTTCCAAAGGATACTAAATGGACATATATGGACCCATCCGGTTTGCAAGACATTCGATAGCGATTTTGAGAAGAGTTCATTGCACCCATATATCCGGCCTGTTATTGAGGGATTCCTCTGGCCCTGATGGATATCTGCTTCTACTGTCCTTATCATCCTTGCGGCTTCATTATGAGCCTATGCCCGACTAAGGTTTTCAGTAGATCAGTCTGACTGTCTCATCATCAAATCAA
>NZ_JAMTCC010000039.1:0-48927 GCF_025370265.1 Shewanella septentrionalis
CCGAACTCACGCAATTTGTCTATTCGCCCTGCGGCAACTCCGAGAGGAGGTGTATTCCTTGGAGTTTTGAGTCGTTAGATAGCGATTCATCAGCAAAAAATAAGCGCGAAAAATGAGAAAGCTAAAAAGATATCAAGTAATTACCCATCAAACTGTATAAAAAACCACTACCGCAAAAAAGCAAATTCCTATAGCATCATTTATACCCATTTACATGGATGTGGCAGCGGCCAAGTCCAACAAGCGATTTATGCCCTGCAAACAGCGCTGCGCATAAATACTAAGACGTTATAAGTCTACCTAAATGCCGGAGTCAAATTTTGGTATATATAATCGGAAAACAATTTTCACTTTCTCAGTTAAAAGATATAAATCCCCTTGAGAATCACTCCCGAGCAAGCGTGCCAATATTATGTATTGATGACGAAGGCTTGGAGTATGAAGAAATAATTAGAAATCACGGATTTAATATTCGTGTACTGAGAGATATTGAAGACATCAAAGCTGTCAAAGAATACCCAATCGTAATTTGTGATATTCAAGGAGTGGGAAAATCCTTCGGATCTAAGTATGAAGGTGCGCACATCATTCAAGAAATCAAAAAGCATTATCCAGAAAAGATTGTTATAGCTCATACAGGACAAAAACACGACGCGCGCTATAACAAGTTTTTTGAAATGTCAGACTTTACCCTTCCAAAAGATATAGATTCTGACGAATGGATTGAGAACCTAGATAGCACCATTAAAAAGGTTGTTGACCCAATTGAGCAATGGAAAAGGATGCGCGACTTTTTATATAAAAACGAAGTGACAACCAAGCAAGTTTACCTCCTTGAAATGGAATATATTGATTCGATCCTATCGAAAGATAAAAGTAAATTTGCGAAAAATAAGACCACGCTAGGATTAAGCGCCGATGTACGAGGTGTTTTGCAAGGGTTTGTTGCAAGCTTAATTTTCAAGTTGGTGATTGGCTAATGATGCGAAATAATTTTCCGTTCCCGGTTTGGGATGCAAACTCTGATTCGCCTATTGAAGGAACGCTATTTGAGATCCCTTCGATATGTCAAAAAGCAAAGCGAAAAAACTGCCGTCGATTCTACAAGGCCGTCGCAGACAAAAAAGGCTTCCATGAATGCCCAGAAGGCTTGAGTTGTTACAGCACAGGTGACAACCAAGAAGATATAGTAACAGCTATCCGTATAGAGGATACTTATAACAATAGTAAAATTAAAAACAGCGGCGACTACCTACCAACACTACCTAAAAAACTCATTTTATCTTCATTGGTTAGATCAAAAGACCAAGTAAAAAAAAGAGTCCATGAAATAGCAGATACAGAAGAAGCTGAAGGCTTTGAAGATAAGCAGCTTGTAGACTTTTCATTGCACGAAGTCAGAAAATTCAACAGACAGATAAAAAGGTACTCTGAAGAAATACTGAGCGGACTGAAGTCATTACCAACTCAACATATTGAATCTAAGGCGCAAAGTATTTTTGCCGCCTCGTCAATGATTTCAACAAGACTAAATATTTATGACTTTGAAGTTAATCCGCAGATCATTACATCCCAAGCAGCGAGAAGTGCAAATATATATAAGAAATTTGACAAGGCGCGCCGTATCTTAAGTGGTTATGCCAAAGACAAGAATGTGAATTTATTGCCTATCACAGGAAATTCTTTTCAGGAAATAGAAATCTATCAAGTATTCGACTTTCTGCCATTTGTATTAATCGAAAATGCAATAAAATATTCTCCAGAGCATCAAGATGTCAATTTAGAGTTCGAAGGCGGCACCAATGAACTAACAATAATATTGTCATCAATTGGCCCAAAGAACTCTAAGGACGAGCTATCGAATATAATAAAAAAAGGCAAAAGAGGGAACCACGCAAAAATTATTGATGAATCCGGTGGTGGCTATGGGCTTTATTTTGCTACTTTGATCTGTGATTTGCATGAAATAAATATGATCATAGAATCAGGTGAAACCAACCTGACATTCAATGGAATTGAATACGCCACTTTTACTGTAACGCTCAGAATCAACAAATAGTCTTATAACAAATAAGGATAGGCCGCGCGTAGCCGTGACCCATTTTTATGACGCTTGGCAAGTGTTGAACAAGCCCGAGGCTGGTTGTTGACACTTTGTTATTCAAATGGCTGGTTGAGAATTTGAGGGTCTAAAGGTCGTATTGTGAAAGGGACTTTTGTGCAGACATGACTAGCCCTTAGCGAGCGAGCCAGTATTTTTGTAAATTTAGCGAGTCACCCAAGGTTAAAGCTGATCTAGGGGTAAAGCTTATACATGGCCGGAAAATGCGGGCTTTCAGATATACGCCGGGATTAACGGTATTCAGCGCTGCCATGGCAGTGCTTAATCGCAGAAACAGAGTAATAAGTCACTGTTTTAGCAATATGTAATATCATCCTGGCCTTCTTTGCCTGTGAACTACCAGTTCAATTCTTCCTATGTTTAAAGCTTAAGATCCCTAAAAGCTGGATTCCCGCTCAGAAGCATTGCGGGAATGACGGTTTAAGCTGGATTCCCGCTCAGAAGCATTGCGGGAATGACGGTTTAAGCTGGATTCCCGCTCAGAAGCATTGCGGGAATGACGGTTTAAGCTGGATACCCGCCCACAAGTATTGCGGGAATGACGGTTAAAGACTGCCTGTAATGAAGCACGGTCTCTTTTACCTTCATCATTAAATCTATTAACAATTAATCCATGTCCGTGTAGTTTAGGTAGCTTATAAAAACAACAATAGGCTATCGCTATGACTTTACCCTCTGTATCACTTGCTGTATCAGTTATTTCAAAATCAGCAATCCCGAAGGCATTTGGCTCTAAATCCTCAGCAAACAAAGCCATTTTTTCCAAGACCTTACTCGCTTCGGCCTTAGCCTTGAGCTTTATGGGCGCGGGTTTGAGTTCGGCGCAAGCGGCGACCAGTGCTATGCCGGATGCGGCTAAATTGACGGCGGGTGTGGAGCAAAAGGTGATCGACTGGCGCCGAGATTTGCATCAACACCCTGAGTTGTCAAATCGTGAGTTTCGCACCAGTAAGATTATTGAAAAGCATCTGAAATCATTAGGATTGGAAGTACAAACGGGTGTGGCGCATACAGGCGTGGTGGCCATTTTGAAAGGCGGGAAGCTGAAAGGTGGCAAGTCTGGTCCCTTGATTGCAATTCGGGCGGATATGGATGCTTTACCTGTGACTGAGGTGGTCGATTTGCCCTTTGCCTCTAAAGCGACCGATACCTATCGTGATCAAAAGGTGGGGGTGATGCATGCCTGTGGGCACGATACCCATGTGGCCATGTTGATGGGCGTGGCTGAAAACCTCGTTAAAGTGAAAGATAGCCTCGCGGGTGATGTGATGTTTATCTTCCAACCTGCCGAAGAAGGCGCGCCAGACGGGGAAGAAGGCGGCGCGGAGTTAATGCTTAAAGAAGGGCTGTTTGCTAAGCGTAAACCTGACCAAGTGTTTGGTATGCATGTTACCTCTAGCATGCCGAGTGGCATGATTGGTGTGCGCAGTGGTCCGGCGATGGCGAGTGAAGATTCCTTTACGATCAAAGTGAAAGGCCGCCAAACCCATGGTTCTCGTCCTTGGAATGGGGTCGATCCTATTGTCGCTGCGGCGCAAATTATCACTAACGTGCAAACGATTGTCAGCCGTCAGGTGGATATCACTAAAGCCCCTGCCGTGGTGAGTTTTGGTGCGGTTAATGGTGGCATTCGCTCTAATATTATTCCCGATGAAGTCGAACTGATTGGCACGATTCGCACCTTCGACCAGCCCATGCGCGCCGATATCAAACTGCGTTTAGCTGAAATGGCCGAGTTATCGGCGAAAACGCTTGGTGCGAGTGCGACCACAGAGATCCACCCAGGTTATCCTGTCGTGGTGAATAATCCCGAATTAGTCGCCAGTATGCGTCCTGTGCTCGCCAGTGTGGTGGGCGATAAGATGCTGATTGAATCTGGGTTAATCACAGGTGCCGAAGACTTTTCTTATTACGCCTTAGAAGCGCCGGGAATGTTTTTCTTCCTTGGGGTGACGCCAAAGGGAACGGATCCAGAAACCGCGGCCAGCAATCATTCTCCGGCATTTTATGTGGATGAAAGCGCGCTAAAAGTGGGGGTTGAGGCCATGACTAAAGTGGCGCTGACTGCGTTAAACGCTCAATAAGCCACGCAAGCCTTATTCCGTAAGCTCTTCGGTATAACTTGAGCTTACAAAAAATCGGCGCGGGATAAGCATCCAGAGCTTGATTTGTTAAACAATTTACCTCTATATGTGGATATTTACAGCAAGGAGCGAACAAGATGAAGCGCACGCTATCGGCTCTTGTGTTGGCCATGGGACTTTTGAATCCCCTAAGCCAAGCACAGGCCACCACGGCAGAAGACATTAAGAGTTTCACGCTAGATAACGGCATGAAAATCATGGTGCTAGAAGATGCCTCAATTCCCAATGCCAACATGTATTTGTTTTGGAAAGTCGGTTCACGTAACGAAGTGCCCGGCATCACCGGTATTTCGCACTTTTTCGAACACATGATGTTCAACGGTTCGAAAAAGTACGGCCCGAAAATGTTCGACCGCACTATGGAAGCCGCAGGTGGCGCGAACAATGCGTATACCACTGAAGATATGACGGTTTATACCGATTGGTTCCCCGCCAATGCGCTCGAAACTATGTTCGATCTTGAAGCCGACCGTATCGCAAACTTAGATATCAACCAAACTATGGTCGATAGCGAACGTGGTGTAGTGCAGTCGGAACGTTCCACTGGCTTAGAAAACTCTAACTGGAATGCCCTCGAAGGCGAAATTAAAGGTGTGGCGTTTTTAGCTCATCCTTATTCGTGGTCGGTGATCGGCCATGAGTCGGATATTGCCGCTTGGACGCTGGAAGATCTCGTGCAGTACCACAAAACCTATTATGCGCCGAACAATGCCGTGGTTGTGATTGCCGGTGATGTGAAGGTTGCCCAAGTTAAAGCCTTGGCCGACAAATACTTTGCGCCTATTCCGGCACAAACTCCGCCTAAAGCGATTCGCACCGTAGAACCTGAGCAAAAGGGCGAGCGTCGTACCTTTGTGCAAAAGGCATCGGTGAGCACACCGAATGTGATGCTGGCTTACCATATTCCGGCGGCGACTCACGCAGATTTTTATGCGCTGGATTTATTAAGCTCGATTTTGAGCCAAGGTAATAGCTCGCGTTTATATCAATCACTGGTTGATAAACAAGTGGCCTTAGAAGCGCAAACCTACATGCCAATGTCGGTCGATCCTAACCTCTTCTACGTGATGGGTGTTGCCACACCTGAGGTGAAAGCCTCGACGCTGGAGCAGGCGCTGATTGAACAAATCGATGCGATTGCTAAAACGGGTGTTACTCAGCAAGAACTGGATAAAGTTAAAAATATCAAGTTGATGGATTTCTATCGTTCGATGGAAACCATCAATGGCAAGGCCAATACCATAGGCACCTATGAGATGTATTTTGGCAGTTACGACAAGCTATTTAATGCGCCAGAAGCCTATAACAAGGTGACGCCAGCGGATATTCAACGTGTTGCCCAAACCTACTTACGTAAATCGAATCGCACTGTAGCTGTGCTGGCGGCAAACGAGGAGATCTCTCAATGAAATCAACGGCAGCGAAATCGATGGCAATGAAATCGACAGCAATGAAATCACTTAAGATGGCATCACTCGGGAAACCTTCTAAGTTAATGGCCGCATTAGCCCTAGGCACAAGTTTAGCCTTAGCGGGTTGCGCTACGACATCTGCGCCAAAACGCGTTGAAACTGGCAGCTTTGTGATGCCAAGTTACGACAAGTTCGTGCTGGATAACGGCTTAACTGTGTATTTAATGCCGCAGCGCGAAGTGCCTTTAGTCACCTTAAATGCCGTGGTACGTGCGGGTGCTGTCAATGACACCACCGCAGGCGTGGCGCAAATGACGGCAGAAGGTTTGTTGTTAGGGGCGGCGGGTAAATCTAAGGCGGATATCGAGCAGCAAGTGGATTTTCTCGGTGCCAGTTTAGGCGCTGAAGCGGATAAAGAAGGCAGCTATCTCAGCGCCGATTTTATGGCGAAAGACACTGACGTCATGCTGGGCTTATTTAGCGCGGCGATGTTAACGCCGGACTTTGACGCCGCCGAGTTCGATAAACTCAAGCAACGCGCGATTGCGGGTTTGCAGCAAGATAAAGAAAGCCCACGGGCTGTGATTGGTCGTTACTTCGATAAGCTGGTATTTGGTGCCCATCCTTATGGTAATGCGGCTTCGGGTAACAGCGATTCGCTTGAACAAGTGACAGTGTCGCAACTGCGTGCTTTCCATAAGAGTTACTACCAACCAGCCAATACTGCGATTACCGTCGTGGGTGACTTTGATGTTGCTGCGATGAAGACCAAGCTGACGCAAACCTTTGGTCAGTGGAAAGGCAGCGAGAAACTGGTGCAGCCTGACTTAAACCAAGGCCTACCTCAGTTAACCGCAGCGAAAGTTTTGCTGGTGGATAAACCCGATGCAATCGAAACCACCTTTGTTATCGGCGGTTTAGGCATTAGTCGTGACAATCCAGACTATGTCGGTTTAACGGTAGTGAACACTATTTTAGGTGGTCGTTTTACCTCTTGGCTTAACGACGAACTGCGGGTAAACGCTGGCTTAACCTATGGCGCACGCTCAGGTTTTAGTCCTTATACCTACTCGGGTGTGTTTACTATTAGCACTTTCACTAAGACGGAAACCACTCAAGAAGCGATTGATCTCGCACTGAAAACCTATGCTCGTTTATGGGAGAAAGGCGTAGATCAAACCACCTTAGATTCGGCTAAAGCCTATGTGAAAGGCCAGTTCCCACCTAAGTTTGAAACCTCAGGTCAGCTGGCGGGATTATTGTCTGGCATGTATCTATACGGCTTCGATGATAAGTTTATCAATGAGTTCCAAGCTAAGGTGGATGGTTTGACCTTAGAAGAAACCCAAAGACTGGTGAAAACTTACTTCCCGCAAAAAGACCTGCAATTTGTGTTGATTGGCAATGCGGCTAAGATTGCACCTATCGCCGCTAAGTATGGCAAAGTGCAAACCGTGGATATTAAAGCCACTGGCTTTGGCCAATAAGCTCAGTCATTCCAAGCTAAGTCATTTCAAACTAAAGCGTTAGCCTACGCTTTAGTTTAAGTAAACCCATTAAAAAGGTCTGCATTGCAGACCTTTTTTGTATCTATGGATCGCGTTTAACGCGCGCCAGGTTCGGCAAAGTGGGTCATCCACTTCTTCACTTCGTTATACCAGTAGACTGAGTTATTGGGCTTCATAATCCAATGATTTTCATCGGGGAAATAAATCATCCGCGATTCAACATGTCGACTTTGCAGGGTGTGGAACAGTTCGAACCCTTGGGTCGCCGGCACTAAGTAATCGAGTTGGCCGTGACTGACTAAGGTTGGAGTGTTGAAATTGCTAGCATAGTAATGGGGCGAAATGGCTTTATACAGTTCTGGATTATCCCAATAGTTGCCAAATCGGGTGCTGTGTACGGCAAAGTCCGACGCCATTTGTGCATACATGTCGTAGACCGCAGCATGGATCAATAGCGCTTTAAAGGGATGCGGCTGACCTAAAATAATCGAGGTCAGGTAACCACCATAACTTGCACCACCCGCCACCATGCGATCACTGTCTATCCAGCTTTGTTGTTTAAACCAGTCTGCCGCCTTGAGCACATCCTCAAGGGGTTTTGTCTTCCAATCGGGATTGATGGAATCGGCAAATTCCTGACCAAAGCCACTCGAACCGTGGAAGTTTGGCCACGCCGTGACATAACCCCAAGAAGCAAAGGTTTGCGCGTTCCAACGGAAATGGAAACCGTCGGTAATGGCATTGTGTGGCCCGCCGTGGACGAGCATAAACAGTGGGTATTTTTTGCTGCGATCAAACCCTGCGGGATAGTGAACCCACATTTGAATATCTTTACCTTGATAGCCTTTGTAGGTAACTGATTCATAGGTACCTAGGTCGACATCTTTGAGAATATCGTCGTTAAAGTTTTCTAGGCGTTCAATCTTGCCATTGCGGGGATTGATGCTGACTAAGCGAGCGGGATACAAGAAGCTCTGATTGGTGGCAATCAGTGCACCGTCTTTGCCTATGGCGGGTTGGCTAAAATCGGTCGCCTCTGTGATGACTTTTACTTTGCCGTTCTTGGCATCGATAGAGTAAATGCGGTTTGTGGCGGCGTCTTCCACAGTGGCATAAAAGCCCTTGTTGTCGGGTGTCCAACTGAATTGAGAGACAGAACGGTCCCAGTCAGCTGTGAGTGTTGTGAGTTTACGACTGTCGATATCCAGCAGCATCAGCCTTGAGGTATCGGCGTAGAAACCGGGGATTTTCTGGCGGGTAAAGGCGAGCGTTTTACCGTTAGGGCTAAAGCTAGGATTCAGATCCGGCGCTTGATTATCAGCAGTGAGATTTTCGGCCTTGTTGTTTCCAATCGCAGCGAGAAATATATCAATTTTAGGATCGACTTTATTTTCTGAGCCATAGGCATTGAAGGCGATCCAGCGTTCATTGGGGGAAACATCATAGCTTGCACTGCTTTGATCTGAGCGTGGTAATTCATGGCCCGCAGGCTGGGTGATGTTTTCGACCTTACCGCCTTTGGCCGGAATTCTAAATACATGGGCTTGGCGACGTTCATCTAACCAGTGATCAAATTGGGAATAGGGCAAGGCGTTCCATTGATGGGCAGAAACCTTATTGTCGGTATCTGTGGCAAGCTGGGTTTTCATTTCCTCCCAGCTTTGATTAGGAAAGATATTGCTGATGAAATACAGATGCTTGCCAACCCACTTAATGCTGTTAACGCCAGTGGGAATATCGGTTAAGCGCTGCGCTTCACCCGGACCATCCATCGGCAGCAGGTAAATTTGGCTCGCCTCGTCTTCATTGCGCTTACTTACAAAGGCCAAGGTTTTGCCGTCGGGGGAAAACACGGGCTCGCTCACCCTTAAACCTTTGGCTGTGATGGCTCGGTTATGCTTGCCATCGAAATGCCACAGCTGGGTTGAGCCTTTATCGGCTTTTAGATCGTACTCTGTGACTGGCGCGATAATGTGTTCGCCCGTTGGAGATACAATCGGGCTACCGATACGTTTGAGTTGCCAAAGCAATTCTGCTGAGAGTGGTTTGCCCTGTTCTGCAAATGCCGAGCTAAAGGGCTGCAGTAAACAGAGTAATAAAATGCCTGTCTTCTTCACTACGAGTCTCCTTGTGATACAAACAGTTACTAGAATTATGATGTTGCGTATTTTTGCTAAGTGGCAAGTTAGCATGAAAACCCGCTATGCCTGAATAAACTGTTATGTAAGCAACTGTGAATCTTTATTGGGCATCTCAGCTCAAAAGTGGTTGATGTAGGCGGTAAACAGTCAGACTAACTGCAATACCAAAGCGCTCATTTCGTCGTTAAAGGAATCGTTTGTGATGGGGAATTTGTCGATTGATGCTTTTAACGCTAATGTATTGATATGTTTCGGGTAGGTGCTAGAGATATGCCGCTTAAAATCGACCGTTTGAACCTTATGCTGGGTCTTGCCATCGCACTGAGCGTGTTTTCGTCCTCCTCAGTCATGGCCGCTAAGGTCAGTTTCAAGGAATTTTGCCCACAATTGGTGGGGCAATGGGCGGGTGATGCTGCCAAGGCGGGGGAGATTCCGAAAAAAGTGGCTGTAACGGGCTTTTGCTCCCACGATCAGCGCCAGTTGATCTTATCTGTGAGTATCGGCACGCGGGCGCCTTTTAGTGAAACCTGGTGGTTTAGGGAGCAGGGCGATCAAGTATTACTGACCTATTACGACGGTGTGGCGGAAGATAAACAACAAGTCTTTAGTTTATATCGACAAAATGGGGATTATTCCCTGCTAGGGGAAGGGGTTGTCAATGCGAGACCCGCGTTGATCCAGTTACTCTTTGATGCTCAGACTCAGACTCAGACTCAGACTCGGGCTCGGGCTCAAAATCAAGCGGGGGGATGGCAATGGACGCAGAACATCCAATATCTCGATGATGATATCGACCGCTATCAGCTATTTCGTGGGATAGAGATGACGCCTGTCGCACCATCTCCATAGCCGCCTTCTTAGCCGCCCCTTAGCCACAAATCCGCGATTTAGCTGCGGTAGCGCTTAAAGTGCGCCAGCAAAATCCAGTTGGCGCCACGCTTCATAGCTGATAATCGCCACCGCATTAGAAAGATTCAAGCTACGGCTGGTGGCCGCCATGGGGATGCGTAATCGCTGCTCAGTGGGGATAGATTCGATAATCGCCATCGGTAAACCTCGGGTTTCTGGGCCGAATAGCAGCACATCGTCTTTGGCAAAACTCAGCTCAGTATGCGGACGACTGCCTTTAGTGGTGCAGGCCATAATGCGCTTACCTGCCATGGCTTCGAGGAAGGCATCGAAGTCTTTGTGGCGAGTCACATTGGTTAAGTCGGCATAATCTAAACCAGCGCGGCGTAACTTTTTCTCTTCTAGATCAAAACCTAATGGCTCAATCAAATGCAGCTGACAACCGTTGTTGGCGCATAAGCGAATGATATTACCTGTGTTAGGTGCGATTTCTGGCTCATAGAGTGCGATATGGAACATACTGGCCCGCCTATAGAAAAATGACGGCTGATTATACGGTAAACGGCGGCTAAGCGCAGTGACAGAGTGATGCTTTACACGTTCTCATTTGGATGCGAGGAATGAACGCCACAATCGTTGTCCTCTGCTAAGCTTGAGAAAGCCACCGAGGGACCACCCATGTTCAGTCACTTTATCACCTTGTGTATTTTTTCCGTGCTTTTCCTTCACAGCATTTTCACCCCAGCCTATGCCGCGGATGATGCTGTCATTAATGCTGGCGGCAAGCGGCAAATGACGGCTTATTTAGGGGAGATCCCTGGATTAATTAATGCCGATGGCACAGGGCCATTTGTGGAACTGGTTAAAGCAATTGATAGGGCAGATCCTGAGGTTGAAATTGAGATTAAGGTTTTCCCGCTTTCACGGGCGATGCTAGGGGTGACGCTTGGTCGTGCTGATTTTGGTTTGCCCGCAATCCGTAATAATGCCGCGTTAGATGCCTTACCTTACCGTTTTAGTTCTGTTTCATTTGGGCAAGTCACCCACGTGCTTTATACCAATGTGGATAAGCCGATAACGAAGGCCATGTTATTTGATCAGCAGCAAACGGGGCGCGTATTTACCGTGGAGGCGATTCCAGATTACATGCCTATCCCTGCGGAGCCTTCAATAACCATTAAACGTTCTTTGCTAAAACTTTCCCATGGCCGTATCGATGCCTTCGTTTGGGCGCAGGAAGAGGCCGATATGATGCTGAAACAGTTGAAGTTGCATAATATCCACCGTGAAGACTTTGGCGATTTTGAAGATGTGTTTGTGATTGCCAAGGGCCCCGAAGGGGATGCCGTGGATGCATATTTGAGCCGCATGATTGAGCTACTGCGGCAGACTGGAGAGTTAAGCCAGATTTATCAAACTATCCATCTGTCCTACAATGACTGGCAACCTTAGTTTTTAAATCAAATAGTTAACTTGATTAACTCCCATCGATAACGAGATATTCATAAACTTCACTTGCTAGGAGTGAAGACTAAGAATAACATATCTTCACATCAAGATACTTTTTGAAGAGTTATTATGCCTTTTGTAATCGCCTTACTCGCCCCTGTATTTTGGGGGACGACCTATGCGTTAGTGAGTCTCTACTTACATGATATGTCACCCTATTGGGTGGCTGTGTGGCGCGCGCTGCCTGCGGGGATACTGGTGTTGATGCTGCGTCCTCGCTTGCCAACGCTGGTGTGGTCAAAGCTCGGTTTGCTGGCTTTTTGTAATATCGGTGCCTTCTTCACCTTGTTATTTATCGGCGCGTATCGTTTGCCGGGCGCAGTGGCGGGGACATTAGGGGCGACGCTGCCGTTAATTTTCTTAATCTTAGCTTGGGTGATTGATAAAAAACGCCCTGAGGTTAAGTGGTTGCTATTAGGCTTAATGGGATTAGGAGGGGTGATTTTACTGCTTAACCCGTCGGCGGATCTCGATCCTATCGGCGTGTTGTGCATGTTGAGTGCCACGACGTTAATTGCTTTCTCTTCTCGCTGGATGCAAAAGTGGGATGTGGGTGACTTTTTAGTGCTCACAGCATGGCAACTGTTTTTGGGAGGCTTGATGTTAATCCCGCTGGCGTGGTTTATGGCTGGCCCGCCGCAATTACCGAGCCTGACAGTGGTGCCATCGTTAATATGGTTAGTGATTGCCAACACCGCCATCGCTTATTGGGCTTGGTTGTGGTCGATGCGAAATTTAGGGCCAGAAATCATGGGCATGGTTGCTTTAGTCAATCCCGTGGTTGCCGTATCATTAGGGGTTATGATCGTGGGTGAGACATTAGACATGCGTCAGTGGACGGGGATAGGTGTAATATTACTGTCGCTGCTGTTGATGAAGTTGCCACAGAATTTAAGGTTAAACCCATTTAAAAAAGTGCAGCCCTAGTCAGTATTTTGGGGTAAATGAGGGATAGATGCTAAAACGTTTGGATCTGAATTTACTACCCGTACTTGAAATCCTGCTTGAGGAACAAAGTGTGACGGCCGCTGCGGCGCGTTTGCATTTGAGCCAGTCGGCGGTGAGTAAACAACTGACACGCCTGAGGGAAGTGTTTGATGATCCTCTGTTTGAGCGCACCGCCTACGGCTTAAAGCCAACGCCTAAGGCTTTGTCCCTCGCGCCTGAATTGCGCCAATGTTTACAGCAATTGGCGCAATTTACGCTGCCCGACACCTTCGAGCCCGCCTTAAGTCAGCGACAGTTTAGAATGCATTTGGTTGAAACCACATACTCGCTGACCTTCCCGCATTTTATGCCATCGCTGCTCGCCCAAGCGCCCGGTGTGAGTCTCAATTGCCAAACCTGGCGGCTCGATACTATGGACAGATTACTGCGCTGTGACATCGACTTAGCCATAGGTTGTCGCGAGTGGGACGAGCGTTCGCCCATGCATGTGAGTCATATTCCCGATGACTTGTGCCATGTCGAGTTAGTGCAGGATTATACTGTGTGCTTGATGCGCCGCGATCATCCGGCGTTAGCACAAGAGTGGAATCTAGACACCTTCTTGAGCTATCGCCATCTGCAAGTGGCTTTTGGTGGCATAGAGCATTGGTTGTTGGATGATGTGCTGCAACTTGAGGGCCGTCAGCGCGATATCGCCGTGAACATGACCGACTTTCAGAGTGCTATGGCCCTGTGTGAACAAAGCGATTTAATTCTTTGCGCGCCGTCCCGTTATGCCTTTGCTGTGATGAAATCCTTCGAGCTTCAGTCTTTACCATCTCCTATCAAGCTGATCCCCGGCGCGTATTTATTGATGTGGCATAAACACTTCGAGCATGACTTGAGCCATAAATGGCTACGTGAGTTGATCATTAGCCAAGTGCTGCCGTCGATTACGCCTCGGGTTTAGGCTCTTTTGGCGCCGCTAACCAAGCGGTTAATGTGGGTAAGACTGCTTTTCCATCCGCTAGCCCTTGTTGATAGACGGCGGTCACTTTATCGATATTGCGATCGAGCCTGGATAAATTAAGCGGCAGTGCTGGGCGGATCACAAAGGCGTTATTCGCTGCAACGGCTTGGTCTAACTCGGTTAATGCGTGATTATAAACTCGGTGGCGCTCACTTAACGCATGGGCAACTGCGGGGTAGCGTTTGTAGGCTTTGTGGGCTAACCAATTCATTTTCATTGCGGACTTTTGGTAATGCTGATCTTGAGTCAAGATCACCACTTGGCGTGCATAACCATCTTTGCGTGATTGCGCTAACGGTATCGGTTCGCCGATGCCGCCATCGAGGTAATGGTGTTGGTTAATCACGCTGGGTTTAGACATAAAAGGCAGGCTAGAGGAGGCGATGAGCACGTCGAGTAATTTATCGTGGTCATTAAAATCGGCCATACCGAAGTAATCGGTTTTCCCTGTATTGCAGTTAAAGGCGCCGACCTTAAATTCGGTATGACTATTTAAAAATGTATCAAAATCAAATGGCAGTAACTCATAGGCCATGCGGCGATAGGTAAAGTCTGTGTTGACATAGTTGCCTGTCGCCAACCAATGGCGCAGGCCCATATAGCGTTTATCGTTGAGATATTGCTGCTGAATTTGAAGATTACGCCCAAATTGGCGTGACACATAGGAAGCTGGATAAATGGCGCCCGCAGACACCCCAATCACATAGCTGAAGTTGAGCGACTGCTGCAAAAACGCGTCTAACACACCTGCGGTATAAATGGCTCGAAGGCCGCCACCTTCCAACACTAAGGCCACATCTTTCATTGAGTTACATCTTTTTTATTGGTTTATCCCAGCAGAATACCTCAGCTTAGCGCAGAAATGAATGCGCAAAAGGCACACTTAAGATGCGTGATCGACGTTGGTGTGATGGGACGCTTGCTTGGGCTTTATGGGTAAAATATTGGTCACGCAATCCTTTGTGCCACCATTTTGAACAGGCTGTTTAGATTGAACGGCAGGGGTAAAATCCGCCTGACTGAAGTATTGGCTAAGTGTATTGAGCGCTTCTTTCACTTTCGCGGGCTGCTTATCCCGCGCCGAAGTGACGCTATAAACGCTGTAGGTATTGAGTGACCACTCGGGTAAGAGGGTGACAAGCTGGCCGCTTTCGAGATATTTGTGCACTTCAGGTTCGGGCAGGGCGGCAAATCCGAGACCATCGAGAGTGAGTTGGATTAATGCCTGCATATTGTTGACCGTAATGCGCTGGCTTGTCAGCTCGAAGCATTCTTTGTTGCGGACGTGAGTTAAGGTTTCACTGTTAGCGCAGGGGTGATTAATGCGATTAAAGGCCGCCAATTCAGCGGGATGCTTAAAAATTTTATGCATTGGCAGATAATCGGGTGAGGCGCACAGCAACATGCGCCAATCGGCTAAGTGGCGGGCAATTAAGTTGGAATCTGATAAAGGACCGATACAAATCGCCAGATCTATGCCCTCGTTGACTATATCTATTGGGCCATCCTGTAGCAGTAAATTCAAACTTATCTGCGGATGCGCCGCTAATAGGTAGTTAAAGGGCTCGCTCAACAAGCCGCCGCCAAAACCTATGGGCGCGGCAATCTTTAATTCCCCCGAAGGAATCCCTTTCAAGTTATTGAGTTTCTGCTCAGTGCTTTCGACTATCGCAATGACTTTGCAGCAATTCTCATAGAACAAGCTGCCCGCCTCTGTAAGGGTAAGATTGCGAGTATTGCGATGGAATAGACTGATCCCCATGTCCATTTCGAGCTTAGTTACTTGTTGACTCACCGCCGACGAGCTGAGATTTAATTGCTGCGCTGCGGCGCTCATTGAGCCCTTTTCAGCTATTGCCGCAAAAACGATCATGCCTTTGATCATGTTTTTATTCATTTTTAAGTAACTCTTACAAGTGAATACCTAAAGTCTAACTTGAGCTGATTGTAACATAGGGATACATTGCCGTATTGAAAATTGTTCTCATTTACAATCTGTACCCAATGGAGACTTGTCGGTTATGTTGTTAAGTCGTAAGAAGTACCTCGCTCAAGTGATCACCGCTTTATGTTTGTTGCCCGCAGTATCTGCGACAAATGTCCTTGCGGATACCGCGCCTGATAAAGAAAAGATGATGGAAAGAATCGTGGTGACTGCATCGGGATTTGAACAACAAATTCGCGACGCACCCGCATCTATCAGTGTGATCACCCGTGAGGATCTGGATAACCGCTTTTACCGCGACTTAACCGATGCCATGTTAGAAGTCCCCGGTGTAGTGATTACCGGCGGCGCTGACCGTCAGGACATCAGCCTGCGGGGCATGGGCAGCCAATACACGTTAATTTTAGTGGATGGTAAACGCCAATCTTCGCGCGAGACACGTACTAACAGCGACGGTCCAGGTGTTGAAGGTGCTTGGACTCCACCATTGGCGGCCATCGATAGAATTGAAATTGTTCGCGGGCCTATGTCATCACTTTATGGTTCGGATGCCATTGGCGGCGTGATCAACATTATCACCCGTAAAGTGCCGAACGAGTGGCAGGGTGAAGTGCGACTCGACACGACATTGCAGGAAAAGTCGACCTCAGGAAATGTGTACCAGAGTAACTTTTTCGTCAACGGTGGCTTGATTAAAGATCTGCTGGGGATGCAACTTTACGGTCAATATACTCAGCGCGAAGAAGATAATATCTACGGCGGTTACCGTGGCCGTGATGCGACGAATCTGACCGCGCGTTTTGCGCTCACCCCTAATGAAAACCACGACATCATGCTCGAAGTTGGGGTGTCAAACCAAGAACTCGACAGCAGCTTAGGCAAAACCGTTACACCGCTGGCGCCGGGCGAAGCCTGTGGTCGTCGCGGTTGTCCTCAATCTTCAACGACAGAATACGAAAACAGCACCATTTCGCTGTCACACACAGGGCGTTGGGACTTTGGTACCTCGGATTCTTATATCAAGCATGAGGTTTTTGATAACAAAACCCGCAAGATGAAGATCACTAACACGGATGCGCAATCTAGCCTGATCACCACCTTAGGCCAAAGCCATACGGCGACTTTTGGTGCGGCATTTAACCATCAAGATTTAACTGACGAAACCGGCAATCAGGTCAGTGATTTAACCGATATCAGCCGCAGACAATGGTCGGTATTTTCTGAGGATGAATGGCGCATAGTCGATAACTTTGCCCTGACCATGGGGCTGCGTTTGGATGACGATGAAAACTTTGGTCACCATGTCAGCCCGCGTGTTTACGGCGTGTGGGGATTAACTGACAGCACCACCTTAAAGGGCGGTGTGTCGACGGGCTTTAGGGCGCCGAGTTTGCGCCAGACAGTGCCCGATTGGGGACAAGTGAGCCGTGGCGGCAACATGTACGGTAATCCAGATTTACAACCCGAAACCTCTGTGAACTATGAGTTAGGTGTGTATTCGGATCTGACCGAGAGCATTACCGCCAGTGCGGGTGTGTTCTATAACGAGTTTAAAGACAAGATCACTCGCGTGGCCTGTCCTGCGACTCAATGTACCGATGGTCCCAATCAATTTGGTTCCGACCCAACCACTTACGTGAATATTGACGATGCTGTGACTCAAGGGATTGAGCTGAGTATCGACTATCGGATT
Organism: Shewanella septentrionalis; assembly: GCF_025370265.1. Classification (NCBI taxonomy): domain Bacteria; kingdom Pseudomonadati; phylum Pseudomonadota; class Gammaproteobacteria; order Alteromonadales; family Shewanellaceae; genus Shewanella; species Shewanella septentrionalis. The sequence goes on from NZ_JAMTCC010000039.1 coordinate 17,281, forward strand.
CGCTCAAACCTGAGCTTTACGGGTAACTACACTTACACGGATTCAGAGCAAAAGACGGGTGCTTACAAAGGTAGCCCATTGAATCAATTGCCTAAGCATTTGATCCAAGCGTCGTTCAACTACGAGCCTATTGATAACTTAAGCACTTGGTTGAGAGTGAACTACCGTGGCGAAGAGAGCCAACCGACGACGGGACCGTCATCGAGCAGTTTAATCGCCCCTTCTTACACTCTGCTAGATTTAGGCGCTAACTATCAGTTGAACGATAGCCTGAAATTTAGCGCGGGTATTTACAACGCCTTCGATAAGGACATTACCCAAGAAGAATACGGTTATATCGAAGACGGCCGCCGCTATTGGTTAGGTATGACCTACAGTTTTTAAATTAAAAACATATCTCGTCCTGAAAGAAGCCAGCACTTAGCTGGCTTCTTTTCTGATTATTCAATATTCGGTTTACGAATAAACAGTATGCTGAGATCTTGCTTTGGCGTGAACTGTTTTTGTTGGAATTCAAAGGTGAGTGGATCGGTTTTTTTAAGCTCGCCATCAAAACACAAGCTGATGAGATCTGTGGGTTGGGATTTTTTCACGGTGAGTTTGAAGTCCTTAATCGCCCCTTGCCAGTTATTGGCCGTCACCAAAATATAGCTAAGGTGGCTCCATTCGACGCCAATCTCCTGATCTTCACCGTCTTGTTTGACGATGAGATTGCGTTTCTTAATCCCTTGCTTGGCGCTTTCATCTAAACAGGCCAGTTCAGTGTAAGTATCAATAATACTACTGGCAGTATCGGGGATGCCCGTTGAGAGGCTTGGCGTGTAGCTATGGCTGATAGCGACAGATTGGCCCGCGGGAAAGGTTTGTTCCCACACAAAGTAATCACTTAGGGTAAAGGCGATTTGTTGGTCCTCATCCAACCATTGCTTGGGGAGTGCGGGTTTGCCCTCGGGGACTTCGGCATATTCGGCAAAGTAAGCGACTTCATCTACCCCCCAGCCAAGCTGTTTCAGCTCGGTTGAAATATCGGTTTTATCGGCAAGTTGGGCCACCAGCCTGTGCTGAGTTGGCTGGGTTTTGCCATTCACTTTAAGGGTGAAGTTATCAATGCTGCTGTGATCGGCGGAGCCAAAAAACATCGGTGGCATGGGGAAGGCGATGGGGACGATAAGATCCTGCGAACTGGTGTTGGTAAACACATAATCGACCCTGACTTCGGTCTCGCTGATGAAGAGGGACTCTTTATCCATACTGATATTAGGCTGATATTTCAAGGTAATAGAGCCATTAGCATCGCCAAAACTGCTATCGTTGGCAGAGGCAGTTTCTCCGTAGACGAGTAAAACTATAGCAAAAAGGGGTATGGCTAAGTGTGCTGACATGTACTTCTTAACTCTAGTTGGATGTTTTAGTATCAATGGGGAACGATTATTGCGCGCGGGCGAGGTCGATGGCCGCACTTATCGCATTTCGCGCTTGTGGGCTATTTTTCCAGCAAGTAGTGCGCAGCATGCTGGCTACTAAGTTCGCGATATCATCCACTTCGTGTTGTGCCAGTTGTTGCAGTGAACTGATACCTATTTCTTCGAAGCGCTTTATCACAGTGGGGCCAACGCCTTTGAGTGCCAATAAAGCATGTTTTTCTTGTTCATTAAAACCCATAACGAATACTCCTTTATTGTTGGGATTGTGCTCAATTAATAGAACTGGGCAAGACTACCTTTAAACCGAGTTAACAAAAAGGCCCTCGAAGGGCCTGTTTAGTCTTTATGAATCAATAATCATCAATAAGTGTTACATATCACAGGGTTTGAGCGGTTTACGCAATTGGGCGCGTACGTTATCCATACCGGCGTAAAACTCTTTCATCATCAATAGACCCATCATCTTGCCGTTATCGGTGACGATCAGCTTGTCGGGATCGGTTGGATCATTTTTAATCGCGCCAATTAACTTCATCGAGGTCATTTCTTTAAACAAGGCGGTATCTAAGTTGACGCCAAAGGTGTCGCGGAAATATTTACGTGATAAACGGCCGGAGAACATGCCCAGCAAAAAGCGATATTGCATCACATCTTTTTTGCTGTAGTTCTTTTGCTGCTCGACGCCCATGTGGCCAGCTGCAATGCGTTCTTGGTACTTGCGCAGCGAGAAAGTGTTCACATAAAGCGTGTCATTTAAGAAGCTGAATGAGCCTGAACCTACGCCTAAATACTCGTCGTAATCGATAACGTATTCGTCAAATCCTTCGTCATCGGTTTTACCAAATGCCCATGCAGATAATTGATTATATTGGCCATTCAGGCTGTTTAAGATCTGGCGATATTGGTTAGCCATATCCGCCTGCGGCGCCGCTAACTTGCCTTTCACGCTCTTGCGAGTCTGGTGGGTGATCATCAGCGGATAAGTGGTAATTTGTCTTGGATCCAAACGCGATGCCATGTCGAGATCGTGTTGGATCACTTCATCGGTTTGGCCGCGGAAACCAAAAATCAGATCGACGTTGATGATCGGGAACAGCTCTTTGGCGCCCATGATCTTGTCGAAGGTTTGTTGACCCGTACCGAACTTATCGAGTCGGTCAGTCATTTTTAAAATATCGTCATTAAAACTTTGTACGCCGATGGACATGCGATCCACTAGGCCTTTGAGTTGCTTAAAGCCTGGGCTGTCTAAATGCTGCGGATCGGACTCGCAGGAGACTTCTTTAATGCTCGGGAATAGGGTTTTCGCGTGTTCGATAGTACGGGCTAATTCATCTTCTAATACTGTGGTGGTGCCGCCGCCAATGTACATAGATTCAAAGTCATAGCCTAGGGCTTTGACCATTTCCATCTCTTTACGCAATGAGATGAAATAGGCGCGTGCCTTGTCTTCCTTGAACATAAAACGGTGGAAGGTGCAGTAAGAACACAGGGTATGGCAGAAGGGGATATGCGCGTACAGCATATACTTTTTGCCTTCTACGGGCGCTGGCATCATTTCTGCGGAAAGGGTATCGAGGCGAAGATTCTTATCGACGTAGTACTGCATGACTCGTTCCATCGAGCCGAGCATCCAGTTAGGGACGGTAATATTCGCTTGATAAGGCGTTGCGATAGCGCCGCTGAGCGTTTGGATAACTGATGACATAACGATTCCTATCTGTGAGTGCTAACCGTAAACACCGAAATTGCTTTAGGTAATTCACGACCACCTAGCGCAATTAGACTACCTCGTATGCAATTGTTAAAACGTGAACTGGTTATAAGTTACGGTTTCCTAACAAGGAAATCACGGGCTTTTTGTTAAGCAGATCATGTTTTAGCGATTAAGCATGCATTTTTAACCTGTACTTTTTGGAGGAATTTACTGTGAATTTGAGGAGTTAACTTAAGGTGTCAGTCTAAATGTGGAGATTAAAATATCACCATTAAAGGCTTTTATTGCTTACGGATTAGCGCTTGTCTATCCAATGCTCGACTGTCATCATCCGAGCGATGAAATAACCTCATGATCTAAAGGGCTAGCTATGTTGGTAAACGTAAACCGCTTCTTCCCGCTGTTGGCACTGATAGGCGCAGTGACAGCTTATCTGATGCCGAGTTGGTTTACTGAGCTTAAATCCGCCATAGTGCCGCTGTTGGTGATCATCATGCTCTCTATGGGGCTCACCTTAGATCTGCAGAATTTTGCTAATGCATTCAAACAGAAACGTGCAGTACTTACGGGACTCGTGCTGCAATTTTCGGTCATGCCGCTCAGCGCATTATTGATCAGCCAGTTATTAGGATTAGATAGGGAACTCACCATCGGCATGGTGTTGGTGGGCAGTGTTGCAGGCGGCACCGCCTCAAACGTGGTCTGTTATTTGGCCAAAGGCGACGTGGCTTTATCGATAACTATGACGGCACTGTCGACCTTAGCGGGCGTAGTGTTAACACCACTGATTATTAAGCTGTTGATTGGCGAAATGATCGATATCCCCTTCGCCGATATGCTGCTGAGTTTAGTGAAAATCGTGCTATTCCCCGTTAGCGCAGGCGTGATCATCAATCATTTCTTTAAATCGCTGGTGGCCAAAGTCGCTCTCGCATTGCCGTTGATTTCAATCTTGGCAATCGTGATGGCGATTACCATTATCGTGGCATTAAATGCCAATCAGTTTGATAAAGTTGGCCCCATTATTTTGCTGGCAGTGTTCTTACATAATGGTTTAGGCCTCGCTTTAGGCTACTTTTGCTGCCGTTTATTAGGCTTTAACCATACAGTCTGCAAAACCATTTCCATCGAAGTTGGCCTACAAAACTCCGGTCTCGCCACGGCTTTGTGTATCAAGTTTTTTAGCCCTATTTCTGCCATCCCCAGCGCGATATTCTCGATATGGCATAACCTATCAGGCGCCATCTTGGCGGGATATTGGGCGAGGGAAGCGCAAGATTAAGATGTTGCTGGCGAAAATAGACAATACCTGTGGCCTAGCAAGCGCGGCCACAGGGTTAAATTGCTGTGACTAATTAACCGGTAATGGGGTCTCGACGGGCATAAGTGTCAGCTGCAAGATATTTTCTTGCTGGCTTAATGCCAGTGGCAGGGTGTAGTTGGGAAAGCGCAATCCGAATACGGCACCTTGTTGTAACAAGCGATACAGCTGATCTGTCATGGCAATCGTTAAGCTGGCACAGCCATGTTCGTCGACTCTGCCTTCAAGTGGTAAAGCGATTTTGTCAGCTAAGGTTAGATACGCCGCCATACGCCAGTGCGAGTTTTCTCCAATATTGTATGTGCTGCCATGCAATTGGTTGTAGCCTAAACCACAGGCTTGCAAGCTTAATTGGGTTTTGGCCGCTGTTGGTAGCGAAATAGTCTGTTGCCGCTGCTGTGCCAGAAACGTGCCCCACGCCAGCCGATTTATAACTGAGTCCAGTGAGATGGGAACATACTGATCTTGCTGTTTTAATGCATTAAAGCGGGCAATGCCTTGTTCCAATTTAGTGAGATCGTCTTCATATTCCAGTTGTGACTTAAGCAGTTCATAAGCGGGAGCCTTCGCTTGTTCCATGCCCGCTAACGCCGCTTTCTCGTAGTATGCCAGTGCTTGCACTTTATCGGCTTCTGCGCCCAAACCGCGCTCTTCCATACTGCCTAAATGATAGTTAGCGATGGCAACTTGACGCTTAGCACCTTGTAAAAATGCGGCTTTCGCACCGCTGTAGTCATTTTCGTTCAACAGCAGGGCGCCGTAGTTTGTCCACGCCGTACCGTTATCTGCTGCCATACCCAATTCCAGCCACTTTATGGCTTGCTGGCGTAACTGCGGGAGGTCGAGACTTTCTCTTTCGCTGCCGACACTTTGCATTGCTATTAAGTAAGCGCGCAGATACTCGCGTGAGGCATTATCCAGATAGAGATTATCGGGTTGGAGTTCAAAGGCTTGTCCAAAGTAACTCCCTGCTTGCTGCGCCGCTGCGATTGCTTTCGTTAGATAGAACCTTGAAATGGGATCTGCCGGACTGTGTGCTCGCCCTAGGTTATATAAGGTCGGTAGTTTAAGACCCCGCGCCAGCGCTTCTTCTAACAGGGGGATGGCCAGCATTTTTCGATCATTATCCAGCGCCATACTGCCTAGGTTATGGCTGGCACGGGCCGAACCTAAGGCTCTGGCCTGTTCATAGTATTGGCTGGCGGTGGCATTGTCTTGGGGGACGCCGCGGCCGAGATGGTAGGCTTTACCCAGGAGAAATAACGCCTCAGCATTGTTTTCTGCGGCTTGCTGTTGCGCTTGTTGCAAGAAAGCGTCGTATTGTTGTTGCTCAAATAACTGTTCCAGCGTGGATTTTTCCGCCGTTGCTGCAAAGCTTAGGGTCAACAGTAATAGGAGAGTCGCAATCGTGAATATCTTCATAACATCCTTGTAGTTAAGCGGGTACTTGCAAGCGGTAGTGCGAGTGAAGTTGGCTAACATAGAGGCTTGTTATGCTACAAGCAAGCCCTGCTGTTTGCCACTGTGTTATGACTTGCGGATGAATTGCAGCGATAGCACTGCCGTGACTAATGTGTGGCATTGCCAGTTTGAAGGAGCTACCGACATTTTCCTTGATACCTAGTTTACCTGCCCCAATAGCCGTTTTACGGCTTTATGCCTTATACCAATCACATTAAATATCTAATCAGTTCAGAGCCTCACAGGCATTTCAATCCAAGGCGCATTGACGCAGAAATGGTTATTCCCTTTTAAGTCAATGCAACACGGGAGTGGGATGCCTGTGAGGCTCCCGAAGGGCGGCTGATGTTAACGGCATGGCAACGCGCTTTATACTGCGTTCAAGGCTTTCGACAGAGCACCACTATGCCTTCAAGCCTTCGCCTTGTCTAAAGCGCGTTGAACTCCCGCTGAATGAACAGATATTTAATACGATTGGTATTAGTGTTAACGACGCTGATTTGTGTGTCGTTATTGACTGCAAAAATTGGGTGTTGCTGCATAGATAAAAGCAGTTTTAGTCAGTGAACTCGTTGAGTTCCACGCACTCATTTGCGCCATAGCGTCTAAAGCCAGCTTAGCTCTTTGCACGACTTTGGCGGTGTAATTGCCATTGGGATCTTTATATTTAAAGGACACTTCGGCAATAACGGGTTGCTGCGAGGCACTTGGGGAGCTGGTGTACCACAGCGTGAGTTCGAGTGAGGCGTCTATGCTGCCTAAATCGATTTCACTGCCTTCAAACACATATTCATTAATCGTAAGGCCACCGACTTTGGCGAGTGTGAGATTGTTACTTAAACCGTAAGCGTCGGCAAAGCCTGAGAAATGACTATTTACATCGGCCATATCATTTAAGGTGCGGGTGTTTGGCGTGGTGGTTGAATGGCTATACACGATGCGGATGCCATTATTGATATCGGTACTGAGGTCGGCTTCGAGTTTTGTGTCGGCTTGATTATCGGGTGAGCTGAGATCTTCAAAGTCAGCAATAAATCGGTCAGGGCTGCGAAATTTAAGGGTTACTTCACTTTTGCCATCGCTCGTTCGGTTACGAAAGATATAACCTAACTGCTTTAACTGACAACTGGTTGGGGTGTCATAGAAGGCTACTTGACGTGTTTTGGTTAATGCCCAAGAGCCTGTGATATTACGACTGATAGCGTTGCTAATGACTTGTTTAGCATCAGTTAGATAGTTATTGGCGGTTGTACTTTGAGTGGCGTAATTAAAGTGGCTTGGGTCGAGCAGTAACTTATATTCCCTTGATGTTTCAACAGGATTGGCCTGTGCTGCATATGAGGCTAGCAGGGCAGTTGAGGCTAACGTGAATGACATCATCGCCTGTGAAGCTGTTTTCATCGGTTAATCCTTAAGTGATGTGCTGATGCAAGGTGGTTTATGTTTTCGCGATAACGACTTCTATTACAACCTGAGTGTGTCATAAGCCACCACTAAAGACAGTGATGACTCATGTGGCTGAATACTTAATAGTTATTTGTCAGCCGATAAGGGTAAGTCGTCAACGATATACAAAGTGTTGCCGTCGATATCACTTTGCGCACTATCGAGATATTTCTGTTCTAAGGTGTTGTTATTACTCCAAGTGGCGAAGTCGTCGTCATTTAGCACACCCAAACGCTTATTATCAATTAGCCACAAACCTTCCATTTTGTCATGGGGATATTGTGTTTTGGCGGCCATATCTAGCACCAGTGATTTTGTCACGGGTATGATGCCATTGGCTGCAAGTGCCTCCCAACCATCGCTTAGCGCTACCTGTTCTAAGGTTTTACCTTTAAGGGTTAAACCTAACGCCGCATCTTGGGCGATATCAGCTTGTGCAGTGACGGTCTCGAGATCCGTCGCGCCGCTTATATCTATCTTGTACACATGCTTCATCACATCAGTGTCGATATTAAAAAACTTGCCATCACGTTCTAACACTAAAAATTGGCTGTTACTTAAGGCAACGATAGCTGAGTTAGAGTTCTGGGCAATTTCTTGCTGATATAAATATTGGCCAATAGCGCCGGTCGCCAAGTTGATAGTCACGATTCGAGTGAGGGTATTGTTGTTAACACTCTTATCGGGATTGGAAATGGTCGATTGCATTATGCCCACAAGTGTCGACTGATCGGGTGTGATAGTCAGCCCTTCCATCCCTCGGTTGGCGCGGCGATGAGCAAACTCTGCCGGCAGGCTATATAAGTTGCGTGCATCGTCTGCGAAAGGATTAATACGCGCTATTTCTACGCCTTCAGCCGAGTAATGCACTATATGTGGACCATACTCGTCGCTGACCCAAAAACTGCCATCATCCATGGCTGCAAGACCTTCGGAATCTAACCCATAATCATCGAGTTTGATGGGGTTGGTCTGGGCATTATAAGGTTGGCTCATGTCTTGACGAATGACTTCACCTGCTGCGTCATAGGGGATTTCTCCTGTGCCGCCAAGGCTGCTGCTATTGGGAAGTCCGGTGATCAAGCTGCCATTAGGGCGTTTAAATAAGATGTCTTTGATCTTAGTGATAGTGCCATTGGTCTGCAGTTCAAACAAACCGATACGTGGCGTGTAGTCCGGCGTTGGAAACATTTTTCCTTTGCCTAAACTACCACTGTAATCGGCATTCGGGCCGCGATCGGTGAGGGCATAAAATTGAATTGGGTTATTGGGGTTGGGCGCTGCATCAGAGCCATAGCCGCCGTTACGAATTTCAAATTTAGTTCCAGGCATAGCGCCATTGTCTAAATCATCGCGCAGCACTGTGAAAGGTAAATGCACCGCTTTATCCGTAAACAGGTCGGCGTTACATGCATAGCTACTTTCAACCACTTCATTACTGTCGAGCTTGCCGTTATCGTTGCTATCAAGACCCGAATCTGTGCGAGTGCCGCCCATCCAGCAGTGGCCATCACCGCCAATTAAGGTGGTTTGTGTGGTCAGGCTATTGATGTCTTTATCATCCGAATTACAAGCACTCAGTAGCAAAACTGACAGGCACAAGCCTGAGGTGACGAGCACATTCTTCATCTTAATATATCCCGATTCTTAAAGTGATTAGCTATGTTGTTGGCAGGTAATATAAAGTTAGGCTGTGAACTAAATGTGACAAGTGTGCCGCTTAACGTATCGAGTACGAATACGGTGCTCACGAGTAATACAGTGTGTTGGTTGTGTATGAAAGCCCATGATGGCGTCGTTGATTGGCTGAACCCGAAGTTTTTAGTGGTATTCAATATTTAAGGATGAATAGATATGAAATATTTACCTGGTGAATGGATGATAATAAAGCGGGTAATTATATATGTTGTTATTGCATTTTCATTTACTGCGAGTGGCAATGAACTGCCTTTAAAAAGAGAAAGCATACTGCGCGTAGAGCATCCCAGCGCCATTCAATATGCAAGTGCTCTAATCCAATCTGGAACATCCAATACTTTAGTGTATGAATCTTGGAGTGGATATAAGATGGAAAAAGCTTGGTTGAGGTATACTTCTTTAAATTTTGATCATGGCGTGTTAGATAAAGGTTCATTAGTCAATATTTTACCTGAAAGTCCTTCTAATATAGTCTCGTCCGTGAGTTTAGTTAACTTTAATGGCGAAGATTGGTTGTATTATCTTGAGGCCCGCAGCTTTAAGTCTGAGGCTGATGTATTTCGAGCCAAATTGCGTAATGGGGTTTTAGTCGAAATAGAACCGGTATTATTAAAGGATGCGATTGCGCCATCAAGTAATATTAAATTTCATCGAGTTAGTCGCAACAGTGTTGCTATTGTGTATACCGCCAAAAAATGTTGCAGTCTTTATTTTGCACTAAGTAATGATGGCGTCAAATTTGATAGCCCATTGGATATAGATAGTTCAGGTTTTATGCCTTATCTTTCATCTTTCTCCGGTGGTGATATAGTCTATTTTTTTCAAAAATCCTTCCGCACAAGTCAAACTCAGCCCAGCGGTAAATCTGTCTATATCATTAAGACCCATTTTAGATTATCCCATAATTTAGGGAAAACTTGGACAGAGGCTATACCTATTAACTTGACTGATGTGACAGTGCACGATGCTAAGGCTATTACCAGACCAGATGGTAATATTGATATTTATTATGTTTACCCAATTCAAGGCAGTAGTGGATTATCCCTGTGGCGTCGATGTTTGAACCCTAATGGTCAATTAGGTGTTGAGGAATTAGTGGTTGAGCCTAGTTTCGGCAATATTGCTAAGCCGACTCCCCATCGTCTTAATACTGGAGAAGTACTCATTACCTTTGTCGAGCAAGGAAAAGTCGTATTAGAGGGTGATCATAATCTTCATGCTGCAATTATCTCCCGTGATGCTAGCTGTGATATTGGGCCAGCTGTAATTCAGTAGCCGTGACTTGATACGTTCTTTGCAGTTAAATAGTGACTCAATAAAAATTAAGCGAAATCCCTTGCGAGTTATGACACGCAAGGGATTTGTGTCGAGAGTGGACGAGTAAATATAAACTTAAAGCTTAAAATGCGAGACCACGCCGACGAGTTGTTCTTTCGTCGCGGCCAAAGAGGTTGCGCTATTGAGGGTGGCTTTACCGCTTTGATTCAGTTCATCGACCATTTCACGAATGGTGGTCAGATTACGATTTATCTCTTCGGTGACAGCGCTTTGCTCTTCTGCTGCGGTCGCGATTTGATTACTGAGCCCATTAATATCGAACACATACGTGGTCAGGGTATCGAGATTTTCTGTTACCAGAGTCGTGGTGTCGGCGGCTTGTTGGCAACTTTGTTTGGTTTGCTCCATTGCTGTGACGGCCGCGTCGGCGCCGTGGCGTAAGCGTTCAAGCATTTGATTGATCTCGGATGTGCTGGCTTGAGTGCGAGCGGCCAGCGTACGTACTTCGTCGGCGACAACGGCAAAGCCCCGACCCTGTTCACCGGCACGGGCAGCTTCGATAGCTGCATTGAGCGCGAGCAGATTGGTTTGATCGGCAATATCCCCAATCACATCTAAGATAGTAGCGATATGGCGGGTGTTTTCATTCATATCATTAATCGCATCGGCAGCGACATCCACTTTAGTCACTAAGGCAATCACAGTGTTGGCGGCCTGTTCAACGGATTTCTTCGATCTATCTGCTTGTTCATTGGCTTGCTGAGTAAACTGGGCGGCAGATGCAGCATCACCTGCGACATTGTGGGCAGTCGCGCTCATTTCTGTCATGGCCGTAACGACTTGGTCGGTTTCTACCGCGTGGGTCTGCAATGCATGGGTATTGGCATTAGACTGCACGTTCAGTTGGCCAATTTGATCTGAGATATGGTCTGAGGCTTGGGTAATATCCGAGATGATATGGCGTAGATTATCGATAACGCGATCGAGATCTGTGGCGAGTGAGCAGAGTTCGTTGTCACCTTTGATATTTGTTTTATGTGTCAGATCGCCATTGGCTAGGCGTTCCATTACCCGCTTAATGTCATTGACTATCCTGACTAAGCGTTTGCTCATAAAGAGTGCACTAAGGAGTGAGGCGACGATGGCAATTAGGATTAGGCCAAGGAGCAATGCCTCGGTGGCGTTCACTTTGTCTTCGGCTTGTTTGCCAAGATCATGGTTTCGCTGAGTGATCAACTTAACTAATTGATTAATCTCATTGCTTACTTTGGGTCCAAGGGCCTTGCGCTCGAGTGTTAGTTCAGGCTCTGCGCCAGTTTGTTTGGCGTAGTTGATTTCTTGCTGATACAGACGCACATATTGCTCAATTTGCGGCAACAGCGTACGGATCGTTCTGGCATCTGGCCCCATAAAATCGGTGTTGAAGTTTGCGAGTTTCTCTATGAGCCGCTGCACATTTCGTTGTTGTGAGCTGATGGCGTCAGTGTTATGGACTAATGTTGCTAAACGCAGTTCAAAGAAGGATTCACGCACACTAGTGAAGGTTTCGGCGAGCTGGGTATTGTTGACCAGTTTGCTGCTGGTGTCATTGAGTTCGGCAAAGCCTCGATAGGAGAAAATACCGATAATGATCAATAGAATACTCGAAAATACTGAAGGCAGCGCCGTCAATGTGCTGGTTTTTGCATTGTTAAACATGGTGGCCTACTGAGGTATAAATCAAGAGAGGTGTAATTAAATTACATATGGCGGCCATTTTAACGCTTGGAATTACACAGTCGCAAGGTGATATTCTGAGTCTTTTACGTAAATTTATGTTTTTAAAGGAGTTGTTATTATTGTGTTGGTTTGAAATAACGTCCTGGTTGCTATATATTGTGTAATTAAAATTCAATAATATCTCAGTTAATTGATTTTTAAGGTAAAAATAAAGCAGGGTTAGCCGCCATTCTACAGCTTATTAACAGTGCAAAAGACGATTGTGACGCAGATCGCAAAACACGCAAACGCTGCCCAAAGGGTTCGTCTGGCAAGCTCCTGCTCGTACTATCAATTACACGATCTGCTCCTCATTTGGGAGGAATAACGGCACTTCACTCTTTGTTTCGCGATTACGAGCTTGTCAGGGCGAACAAAATTTAATCTCAAAACGTCAACAAGCTCTAGCCCCTGTCAACGTAAGTCGCAATTATTCCCGGTTCACTCTTTTACTTATCATCACACGCAAATTTGCGGTCAGTCACAAAGTCACAAGCTTAATGTAAATGATATTGGTTATCATTTGGATTTAAGGTTGTTTTAATGTAGATTGTCGGCATTTCAAGCTAACACCGTTTAATCAATGATTGCTGTCGAGGTTTTTATGGAATGCAGGGCGTTTAAAATAAGTGCAATTGCCGCAATAGTTTCGAGTTTGTTGATATCTTCAGCTTATGCAGGCGTAGAAGCTGAATCTTCTGAACCTATTGAGAAGATTACTGTTTATGGTGAAAAGATTGAGCGTAGTCTTAAGGATACAACCTCTTCTATTTCGGTGATCGACAAGGAAGCGCTCGACAGCGGTCAATATCAATCCACCTCGAGTGCTTTATCTGAAGTACCTAACGTGGTGGTGCTATCGGGTTCTGTGCCGGATATCCGTGGGGTTTCAGGTAACGGCTCTGCCTCTGGATTTAACTCTTTTACCGGTGGCGCTCGGGCGCGGGTATCCACCTTAGTCGATGGGGTTGCTGAGCCTTTTGTTGCCGATCTTACTGGTGACACTGGCCTATGGGATATCCAACAAATTGAGGTGTATCGCGGCCCACAATCGACTATTAACGGCCGTAACAGCATTGGCGGCACAGTGTTTATTAAAACCGAAGATCCGACCTTCGATTGGCAAGGCGCGGCTCGTGTCGGTTATCGTAATCAAGATAACTTTATCGACAGTGCTGTGATGCTCTCAGGCCCGATCCTCGATGATGAGTTGGCATTTAGGGTGAGCGGACAAAATGTGACAGGGAATACCTTCAATAAAGGCTTGGAATACGAGACTAATCCCGCCACTTTTGATCAAAATGAACTGATCACCAATCGCTGGCGCGGCAAATTCCTGTGGCAGCCGAGTGCGATTGAAGATCTCAAAGTGCTCTACAGCTTTTCATACAATGATGAGAAAGGTGACTCTGGGCGTAACTATTTTACCGGTGATGATCCTTGGGCGTTTAAGCCTATTTTCCAGCGATATATCGAGACTAAATCGACGACTCACTCAGTGAAAGTTGATTATGACCTCGGTGAAGGGCGCGCCTTAGATCTTATCGTCGCTTATATGGATTATGACTGGGGCTTTGAATCCTATGAACCCCTTGTCACGGCGCAGCAATATGTGGATATGAGCGACCAGAGTTACACTGTCGATGGTAAATACAGCTTTGGCCTTAAAGATAAAGACTTCAACGGCTTTGTGGGTTTAGCGTACTTTAAACGCAGCCAAGATTTTGGCAGTACTGGCAGTTCCGTTTACAGTGGTGATGACAGCACTAAGTCCACCTCCATTTACGGTGAAATAACCTATGGGCTTGCCGAGTCACTCTGGGTTACTGTCGGCGGCCGCGTGATGCGTGACGAGCAATTACGTAACTTCAATATGCTCTATCAGGGCAGCCAATTGCAGGAAAAACTCGACGATGCCAATACTGTCACCCTGCCCAAGCTGGTGTTGCAATATGCGCTGAATGACAGCACGACCTTGGCGGCCAGTGTTCGCCGGGGTTATAACTCGGGCGGTGGTGCGCTGTCGCTAGCCGAAAGTGAGTATTACTATTACGACGAAGAGTACGTCAATACCTATGAACTCAGCAGTCGCAGCTCATTTGCCAATGGCGATGTTAACTTGAGTGCCAACCTCTTCTACAACGATTTTGATGGTTATCAGGCGTCTAATAGCGCCCGCAAAATTACCAATATCGATAAAGCGGTCAGCTACGGTATTGAGGCTGAATTTAGTGCCATGTTAACCGATAACCTGCAATTTATTTCGGGCGTAGGTTTGCTCGATAGTGAGATCAAACAAGCGGATCCTAGCTATGGTGACATTATCGGCAATCAGCTGAACTCGGCGCCGCACGTGACCGCCAATGCGGGCTTAAAATATTGGTTGGGCGATGCGTTTTCTTTCGGTTTTTCAGGCAACTACGTAGGTGAGTATTTTGCGGATATCAATAATACCGAATCACGGGTGGCTGGTGACTATGTGGTTGCCCGCTTAAGCCTCGATTATCAAACTGATAGCTGGAGAGTCAGCGGTTTTATAAACAACCTGTTTGATGAGCAAGCATTGACGGTAAATGAACCCGCCAGCCGCAGTTACCCCGATGGTTATGCGGCGATTATCGACCCCAGAAATCTCGGTGTCTCTGTGATGTACCGCTTTTAAGCGCTCGATTTAACGCACTTATTTTACCCATAAAAAAACCTCCACAGCATGCTGTGGAGGTTTTTTATTTTCAGCGACTTTTACTCTTTATATGTCAAAGTGCCGTTGGCTTTGATTTCGTCGTACCACAGGTTGTGGTGTTGAGTTGCCCAGTTTTCATCACAATAACCAGACACCATACATTCCATACCGCCTTCTGACATTACGGTTGCCATGAAGATGTGTACGATAGAGAAAGCACAGATCACGATTGCGCTTACAGAGTGCAGCACGAGTGCGATCAAGCTTAATGTACGGCTAGGTTCGAATAGGTTAGGGAAGAGTAACAACATGCCAGAGGCCGAAATCACTAATCCAAACAGGGCAAAGGCCCAGAACCACATTTTCTCACCGGCGTTGGCAAAACCTGCGTCTGGGTGCTTACCTTTAAACGGGCCAAAGTTAATGTAACCGCCCACGACTAAGAACCATTTTACATCGTACATTTTTGGCAGCTGGTTTTTCGCCCATAGGGTGGTCATTAATGCCCAACCTATCATGAAGGGAATCGCCATAACGTCATGGATTTGCTTCGCACCGTAGACGATGGCTTCCCAGATGCCTTCGCCCAACCAAGGTTGGAAGAAGAAGCGACCTGCCAGCAAGGTTAAGCCCGTTAAAATCAACAGTAAGCACGGGATCGCGCCTAACCAGTGGATTGAAACATCAAACTTAGACCAGCGATGCACTAACTTGCCTGAAAAACCATGGTGCAGCTTGGAGATGCCGTTCACCTTGATAAATAAGACAAAAATAATGATCATGCCGAATAGTGCCGCCATTAAGGCCGGCGCTAACCAGTCGCTACGTAGCTCTAATACCCGTAAATCATAGGTATTGATGGGTTGAGCATGAAACTCACTTTGGGAGGTAGTGTATCCCGTGGCACCATCCTTCAGTTGCGCCCAAATTTTGGCATCAGACTGTTGAACTTGATTCGCCAGTTCATCACCACCATTGGCTATACACACGGCACTAAATAGCAGTGCTATGGCTAAACCTATGTGTTTGAACCATTTGTTCATCATACATCCTCTCTCACTTAGTCGCGCCCGCCTGAGCAGGCGCTAAGCTAAGTCTGTGGACAGATCCTGTTGACCTGAATTAATTCCAAGCCGCGTTTTTAGCACCACGGTAAGCCACACGTTCACGGAAGATGTTTGAAACAATTTCAGCATCACCCGCTAACAGGGCCTTAGTGGCACACAGTTCTGCACACATAGGCAGTTTGCCTTCGGCAATACGGTTTGAACCGTATTTTTGGCGCTCTGCCTCTGAGTGGTTTTCTTCTGGGCCGCCAGCGCAGAAGGTACATTTATCCATCTTGCCACGGCTACCAAAGGCACCTTTTTTCGGGAACTGTGGTGCGCCAAACGGACAGGCGTACAAGCAGTAACCGCAACCAATACAGGCATCTTTGTTGTGTAGCACTATGCCGTCGTCGGTTCTGTAGAAGCAATTTGCTGGGCAAACTGCCATACAAGGTGCATCGCTGCAATGCATACAGGCGACAGAGATAGAGGCTTCTCCACGTTGACCATCGTTAATGGTCACTACGCGGCGGCGTTGGATCCCCCACTCGAGAGCGGAGTCGTTTTCGTTTTTACAGGCAGTGACACAACCGTTACATTCGATGCAGCGCTTGGTATCACACAAAAATTTCATTGTAGCCATAATGGCAATTCTCCTAGCTTAAGCTGCACTTACGCTTTAACGATCTGACAGAGTGATGCCTTGGTTTCCTGCATTTGTGTCACAGGATCATAACCATAGGTCAGCGCAGTGTTAGCGGATTCACCGATAACGTAAGGCACTGTGCCCTCTGGATAATTAGGCGCTAAACTTTCACCGTGCATCACACCCGCAAAGTGGTATGGCATAAAGGTCACGCCAGGTTTAACGCGTGGCGTCACCATAGCTTGTACCTTAATGCGGCCACCTTCGGCGCCTTCTAGCCAGACGTCTTCACCGTTACGAATGCCGCGATCAGCAGCATCGGCAGGGCTTATCTCAACAAACATTTCCTGTTGAAGTTCTGCTAGCCAAGGGTTACAACGAGATTCTTCACCACCACCCTCGTATTCAACCAGACGGCCTGAGGTCAGTACCAGTGGGTACTTGCCGCTCATGTCTTTGTCTTGGATTGACTTATACAGAGTTGGCAGACGGTGCACTTGCATGTCGGCATAGGTTGGGTATTTGGCCACTAAGTCACGGCGCGGCGTGTATAACGGTTCGCGGTGAACTGGCGCTTGGTCTGGGAAAGTCCAAACAATACAACGGGCTTTAGCGTTACCGAAAGGAATACAGCCATGCTTGATCGCTACGCGAACTATGCCGCCTGACAAATCTGTCTTCCAGTTTCTGCCTTCGGCTTCGGCTTTTTCTGCCGCCGTCAGATCATCCCACCAACCGAGTTGCTTGAGCAGCTTGTCGGAGAACTCTGGATAACCGTCTTGGATTTCAGCACCTTTAGAGAAAGATCCTTCGGCCAATAGGTTTTTACCATTGTATTCAACACCATAACGGGCGCGGAAGTTACCACCACCGTCTTTAACGTGTTTCGATTGGTTATACAGAATTTGGGTGCCAGGGTGTTTCGCTTCTGGTGTGCCCCAACATGGCCAAGGTAAACCGTAGGTTTCGCCTTTCGCTGGGCCGCCTGCAGCTTCGAGCGTCTTATTGCTGAAGGTGCCCCAGTTTTGGGTGTGCAGTTTCAGGCGTTCAGGGCTTTGGCCCGTCATACCGATAGTCCACATACCGCGGTTGATTTCACGGGTGATTTCTTCAATCACAGGTAAACCATTTTCAATCGCGATGCGTTTAGTGTACTGCTCGGCAATACCCAGTTTTTGCGCTAAGCGATACATAATTTCGATATCGGTTTTAGATTCAAACAGTGGCTCTATGACTTTTTCGCGCCATTGTTGGCTGCGGCCAGAGTTAGACACTGAGCCTTCAGTTTCAAACTGTGTCGCTGCTGGTAGCAAGTAAACACCATTCTTACGGCGATGCATCACACCTGCCATAGTTGGGAACGGGTCGACAACGACCACAGTGTCCATCTTGTCTAAAGCATCACGTACATCACGTTGACGGGTTTCGGTGTTGACCGATTGTCCCCAGAAAAACGCCATACGGATGTTATCTTGCTGCGCAAGTTTGCCTTTTTCTTCTAACACACCATCGTGCCAGCGAGAGCAAGGGATACCGGGCGTAGTCATAGGTTCACGGCCAAGATAAGTGCCTTGATCGAAACGGCTCTTCATCCATTCCATGTCCAGATCCCACACGTGGGTCCAGTGGGTCCAAGCACCCGTTGTTAAGCCGTAGTAACCCGGTAAGTTATCGAATAACAAACCTAAGTCAGTCGCGCCTTGCACGTTATCGTGACCACGGAAAATGTTAGTACCGCCGCCTGACACACCCATGTTACCTAGCGCTAATTGCAGAATACAGTAAGCGCGAGTGTTGGCGTTACCGACGTGGTGTTGAGTACCACCCATACACCAAATCACAGTACCAGGGCGGTTATCTGCCATGAGTTTCGCGGCTTGATAAACCTCGGCTTCGCTCACGCCAGTGATGTTTTCCACTTCTTTAGGTGGGAACTTTTTCGCTTCGGCGCGAATGGTATCCATCTCAAAAACACGTTGTTGGATAAAAGTTTTATCTTCCCAACCGTTTTCAAAAATGTGCCATAACATACCGTAAATAAAGGGAATATCTGTACCTGGACGCAATGCGCAGTGCAGATCTGAATGCGCCGCGGTACGAGAGAAACGTGGATCAACCACGATCAACTTAGCGTTGTTTCTTTCTTTCGCGATCAGAATATGTTGCATCGCCACTGGGTGGGCTTCTGCAGGGTTAGCACCGATAAAGAAAATCGCATTTGCGTTTTGGATATCGTTAAAGGAGTTAGTTTGCGCACCGTAGCCCCAAGTGTTAGCAACACCGGCTACCGTGGTAGAGTGACAAATACGAGCTGAATGGTCGACGTTGTTTGTGCCCCACATGGCCGCCAGTTTGCGGTACATGTAGCAACCTTCGTTTGAGAACTTAGCGCTACCCATGAAGTACACTGAGTCTGGGCCGGATTCTTTACGAATGTTGAGCATTTGGTCGCCCACTTCGTTAATCGCATCTTCCCAAGAGATTTTTTTCCACTTGCCATCAACCAATTTCATTGGGTATTTCAGGCGTTTTTCACCATGGCCATGCTCACGCAGTGCCGCACCTTTAGCACAGTGACCTCCGGCGTTGAAGGGGTGATCGAATGCAGGTTCTTGACCCGTCCACACGCCATTTTGTACTTCAGCATACAGACCACAACCGACGGCGCAGGCACTACAAATAGTACGTTTGACTTCGATAGGGGCATCATGCGGTACTTCTTTGGCTTCGACGCGACGCATCATGCCTGTGCCCATCAGAGATGCTGCGGCAATACCACCGGTGGCGATACCTGCGTGCTTCATAAATTGACGACGGCTAATGCCTAACGCTGGTTTGTCTGCCACTGGGGCGACACTAGACTTGCGAGTTAACTTCATCGCTGACTTCTCCTAGATTAGCTGCGCAAGCTATTGTAATAGCTGCTGATGTGCGCAGTTTCGTGGTAACCCTTTGACGCTTTGGTGGTTACCTTGCTGCTCTCGCTGGCCTGTGCCACGCTCATGCCGGTTGCGGCAATCGTGGCACCCGCTACGCTG
Organism: Shewanella septentrionalis; assembly: GCF_025370265.1. Taxonomy (NCBI): domain Bacteria; kingdom Pseudomonadati; phylum Pseudomonadota; class Gammaproteobacteria; order Alteromonadales; family Shewanellaceae; genus Shewanella; species Shewanella septentrionalis. Next base: position 36,800 of record NZ_JAMTCC010000039.1, read on the forward strand.
CCGACGGTGAGCGCTTTGAGCAAAGATCGGCGAGATAAATCGCTGGGTTGCTGCTTCATGCTGACTCCTGAAATTAGGGTTTAGTTTTGAGATCGCACGGCTTTTTGTGGGGTTTATCTTGTTATCAAAAAGTGAAGATTAGCGGTGGGAAAGATAATGAAATCATCTTGTTTGCCATCAATCATCGCGCGTGACGGCAATATAGTAGGAAAGGGTTGAGTAGGAATTGATCTAGGACAGTTTGCAGTGTTGAAATCGGCTGCCGTTCTCTTAAAGCGTTAACTCGCTCATAGTTTCGTAAATCCCTTGGGAGCAGGGCGTTGGCGGCTTTTTGTATCACGGTGTTTCAGGTGTTAAGTTTTTGTATTGTCTAATGAAGTGCAGATAAAAGAACACCCCGCATGGCGGGGTGTTTTAAGGACCTAAAAGCTGCGGTTTAACTTAGTCTTTATACTTTAAGTTGCCGTTGGCTTTGATTTCGTCATACCAGAGATTGTGGTGCTGGATTGCCCAGTTTTCATCACAATAGCCTGACTTCATACACTCCATACCGCCTTCGCTGAGTACGGTCGCCATCCAGATATGCACTATGGTAAAGGCAATCAGGATAATGGCGCTGATAGAGTGGATCAGTAACGCGCCCATGGAGGCTTCGCGCGGCAAGTCTAAGCCTGGTAACACCAACATGATGCCTGAAACACTGATGAATAAACCAAATAACATCAGGGTCCAGAACCACATTTTTTCACCAGCGTTAGCAAAACCACTGTCGGGGTGTTTACCTTTGAATGGACCAAAGTTGATATAACCACCGACCACTAAAAACCATTTCAAATCATACATCTTGAAGGTTTGTAGCGGCATCCATTTGACGACACAGACAGCCCAAGCCGCGATAAAGATGGGACCTGCCCAATCGTGGATGGTTTTGCTGCCGTAGATCAATGGCGCCCACAGATCAGGCCCTAACATGGGCTGAACAACATGCTTACCTAACATTATGGTTAAACCGGTAAACATCAGTGTCAGGCAGCTGCTCGCCATGATCCAGTGGATCCACAGATCCGCCTTAGACCAACGCGCCACTAACTTGCCTGAAAAGCCCTTGCTGAGTTTTGATGGACCATTCACCAGATAAAACAATAAGAAAGCCCCGAACACACCGACAACGGCCAAAGCCATAATCGGGGTCAGATATTGGTTTCTCAGTTCTTTACCTTGGTTACCGGCAACGTTAATCAACACCCCAGTATCTATCCCTTTGGCAGTGGTATAGCCGGCATCGCCTGCTTTTACCGCCCGCCAAAGATCGGCATCGCTGGTTTGCGCTTTCGCCTGTTGTTGACTCGATTGCTGATCACTTGCGTGTACTGGGCTTGCGCTCATTACTGAACCTAATCCCAATCCCATGACGAGCACCAACAGAGCAAACAGACTGCGCAGTGATTTGTTTAACTGTTTGTTTAACATTTTCACTCCTTGCCAGAGGTTAGGGATGACTCCCTAACCCTCGCTCTGCTTAGTTAATCTCACCTGTCTTGGGGTTGTAACCCCAAATCACGTTAGGATTGCCACGAGAGGCCATACGTTGACGGTAGATATTGGATACCACTTCCGCATCACCCGCGAGCAGGGCTTTTGTCGAACAAAGCTCAGCACACATAGGTAACTTGCCCTCAGCAATACGGTTTGCACCGTATTTTTTACGCTCGGCTTCGGAGAAGGTTTCTTCTGGGCCACCGGCGCAGAAAGTACACTTGTCCATCTTGCCACGACTACCAAAGGCAGTCTTTTTCGGGAATTGCGGTGCACCAAATGGACAAGCATAGAAGCAATAACCACAACCGATACAGGTATCTTTGTTGTGTAGCACTATGCCGTCTTCGGTACGGTAGAAACAATCTGCCGGACATACAGCCATACAGGGAGCGTCAGTACAGTGCATACATGCCACTGAAATTGAGGCTTCGCCAGGTAGACCATCGTTAATCGTCACCACGCGGCGACGTTGGATTCCCCACTCGAGAGCGGAGTCGTTTTCGTTCTTACATGCAGTGACACAACCGTTACACTCGATGCAGCGCTTGGTGTCACACAGAAATTTCATGACTGCCATAATGGCTTATCTCCTCATCAAGTAGGTTAGGCTTTGCTGATTTGGCATAGGCTGGACTTAGTTTCTTGCATCTGAGTCACAACGTCGTAGCCATAAGTTAAAATGGTGTTTGCCGATTCGCCTATCACGTAAGGCACTGTGCCTTCAGGATAGTTTTTCGCTAGGCTTTCGCCCTCAAACACACCAGCAAAGTGGTATGGCATAAAACATTCACCCGGAACAACCCGTGGTGTCACCATAGCCTTAACCGTGATCTTGGCGCCTTCTGGGCCATGTACAAAGACATTGTCACCGTCACGCACGCCGCGATCCGCAGCATCCGCAGGGTTCATCTCGATGAACATTTCTTGTTGCAGCTCAGCAAGCCAAGGGTTAGAACGGGATTCTTCACCACCGCCTTCGTATTCCACTAGACGACCAGAGGTCAGTGTCAGAGGGAAGCCTTGGGTAAAGTCCTTATCTTGAATTGACTTATACAAGGTCGGCAGACGCGCAACCATACGGTCTTCGTAGGTTGGGTACTTAGCGACTAAGTCACGACGAGGAGTGTAAAGTGGTTCACGATGTTTCGGGATATCATCTGGGAAAGTACAAACGATACAACGGGCTTTCGCATTACCAAATGGAATACAACCATGCTTGATCGCAACACGTTGGATGCCACCAGAGATATCTGTCTTCCAGTTTTTGCCTTCGGCGCGTTTTTTCTCCGCATCAGTAAGTTCATCCCACCAACCCAATTGCTTGAGCATGTCGGCGGTAAATTCAGGATAACCATCTTGAATTTCACTGCCTTTAGAGAATGAACCTTCGGCGAGAATGTTGACGCCATCGTGCTCAACACCGTAACGGGCACGGAAGTTACCGCCACCGTCTTTTACGTGTTTTGATTGGTCATACAGGATCTGGGTACCAGGATGTTTCATCTCTGGAGTGCCCCAACATGGCCAAGGTAAGCCATAGGTTTCACCCTTAGCTGGGCCGCCGGGAGCTTGTAAGCTGTTGACGTCGAAAGTACCCCAGTTTTCTTGGTGCATCTTTAAACGCTCAGGACTTTGCCCCGTGTAACCTACAGTCCACATACCGGTATTGAATTCGCGGGTCACATCTTCAATTAAAGGCTCGTCGCCATTCACTTGAATGTGCTTACAGAATTCTTTTTCAACGCCCCATTTTTTGGCGAACTTATACATGATCACATGATCTGGTAGAGATTCGAACAGCGGCTCGATGACCTTAGTGCGCCATTGGATTGAGCGGTTGGTCGCTGAAACTGAACCATAGGTTTCGAACTGGGTCGCCGCAGGCAACAGATATACACCGTCTTTACGTTGGTGCATCACCCCTGCCATGGTTGGGAACGGATCGACCACCACCACAGTATCCATCTTGTTCAATGCTTCACGCACTTCGCGACCACGGGTTTCAGTGTTCACCGATTGTCCCCAGAAGAACGCCAGACGGATATTGTCTTTCTGCGCAATTTTGGTTTTATCTTCTAACACCCCATCGTGCCAGCGAGAGCAAGGAATACCAGTTGAGGTTTGTGGTGTTTGACCTAAGTATTCACCTTGGTCGAAACGACTGGCTACCCATTTTGGATCTAAGTCCCATACATTCGACCAGTGAGCCCAAGCGCCAGAGGTTAAACCGTAGTAACCGGGTAAGTTGTCGAATAACAGACCGAAGTCCGTTGCACCTTGTACGTTATCGTGACCACGGAAGATGTTAGTTCCACCACCAGAAACCCCCATGTTGCCAAGGGCTAACTGTAAAATACAGTATGAACGGGTATTGGCATTACCAACGTGATGCTGAGTACCGCCCATACACCAAACGATAGTGCCGGGTTTGGTTTCGGCCATCATCTTGGCAACGCGGTACATTTGCGCCTTAGGCACGCCTGCAACCAACTCAACTTCTTCTGGAGTGTATTTTTTGGCTTCTTCGCGGATACGTTCCATACCGTATACACGTTGTTTTAAGAAGTCTTTATCTTCCCAGCCGTTTTCAAAAATGTGCCATAACAGGCCATAAATGAAGGGGATATCTGTACCTGGGCGGATATGCACGTACTCGTCAGACTTAGCTGCAGTACGGGTGAAACGAGGATCTACTACGATAATTTTGGCGCCGCGTTCTTTAGCCACCAAAATGTGTTGCATTGCGACTGGGTGGGCTTCACTTGGGTTTGAACCCACAAACATGACGCACTTAGAGTTGCGGATATCGTTTAACGAGTTGGTTTGCGCACCGTAGCCCCAAGTGTTAGCAACACCGGCTACCGTGGTAGAGTGACAAATACGGGCTGAGTGGTCGACGTTGTTCGTGCCCCACAGTGCCGCTAATTTGCGATATAAATAAGCTTGTTCGTTAGAAAACTTGGCGCTACCCATAAAGTAAACGGAATCTGGACCCGACTCTTGACGAATCGCTGCCATCTTGTCGCCGACTTCATTAATTGCTTGATCCCAAGAGATCTTTTTCCACTTGCCGCCTTCTAACTTCATTGGGTATTTCAGGCGTTTTTCACCGTGGCCGTGCTCACGCAGTGCCGCACCTTTCGCGCAGTGTCCACCTTGGTTAAAGGGATGGTCAAATGCCGGTTCTTGACCTGTCCACACGCCGTTTTGTACTTCTGCATATACACCACAACCGACGGCGCAGTGAGAACAGATGGTACGTTTAACTTCGGTGGGAACGTTGTGGCCTATGTCTTCTTGGGCTTGAGCTTTACGCATCATGCCTGTACCTAGCATGGACGCCGCAGCGATGCCACCTGTGGCAAGACCTGCCGATTTTAAGAACTGACGACGATTGAGACCCAGTGCTGGCGCTTTAGATTCGACAACCTGGTCTGTTTTGCGGGTTAATCGCATCACACACTCTCCTCTGGTTAGTTGTTCAACGACGCATAATAGTTGCGGATATGGTCGGTTTCGCGGTAGTTCTCACTCTTAGGCTCTGTGGTTGCAGCCGTTTTTGTCGAAGCTAATGCCTGACTGCTCACGGTTACCACTGCGCCTGCCGCACTGCCGAGTGCCAATGCTTTGAGCAATTGACGACGGCCCATGTCGGAAGCTGGCTTCTTCATAGTGTCTCCTTGTGTTGCGGGATGAAGGTGGCACAAACGGCGACCACCTCGGTTATTGTGAAAGCTTAAGCTTTCGTTATTGTTGCGAAGGTGCGTGTGACTTCACCTTCGCTGTTTAAATCCATTTAGCACTGATATCTAGCGCGCACATGTCGCGCTATTATTAAGCTTAGTCTTAGTTCATTAATTCCACTGGTTTTGCTAAATCGCTGGTGGCCGGTTGTAGGTCGGCGCTGCCTGGGCAGTTGACGGGAATATCTAAGCTCAATTGTTCAAAGGCACTGGCTTCCATTTCAAAGAAGGCTTTTGCCAGCTGGGCGACGGTCGCGTAAAACGCAGCGCTGGGCGCTTTAGCTAAGTTGTCGCAGAAGCGGCCAATCCAACTGCCGATATGGCGTTGGTAAAAAGCCAGTTGGCGATAGCTCGGCGCTTCTAAAATCAGGGTTCCCATCACTTCACACAGGGCGGCTACGTGATCTTCGGGTTCTTTAACGTTGTCTTCGCGCTCAAATCCGAGTTGCATTAGGTCTTGGCGCAGTAATGCCAGCGGTTTATCCATTAAAGAGCCGGTCATAAACCAGCTGCCGTAGGGCAAGATCTCGCCAGAACCTACACCGAGGAATAGCGCAAAATACTCGTCTTCGAGCTGTTCATTGTTGAACTGCTGGGCGGCGAGCTGCACGGATAACCAAGCCTTGGTCATCTCGTTGTCTTCATTGGCATCGATTTCAAGATTGGCCAAAAATTGCAGCAGTTCAGGGCTCGGCTGACGGCGCAATAGGGCGGCTAACAGTTGATAGATATCGGCTCTCAACTGATCGTTTTCTGAAACTTGTCTTACTGATTCGGTCATAGCGGATCTCTTATCGCAGTTGCTTTTCAGGATCTTGAAGAATGTCTTCAAACATGTCTTTTACCCGGCAGTCGCCACACATTTTCAAGCGCTCAATATTGGCAGAAAATGCGCTGTGCGCGCCGACCATATCCAGCATCCGATGCACCATAGATTGGGTCGCAAAAGGAGAGCCGCAGCGAATACATTCGAAGGGGGCTTCTTCTTTCAGGGTGTGTTGTTGCTGACGAGCAGCTTTATCAAAATTAATTTGTGGCGTTAGGCTAATCACTTTTTCAGGACAGGCCGCTTCACATAAACCGCATTGCACGCAGTTTTGCTCAATAAAGTGTAGTGCAGGTTTGTCGCCGCCATCTTGCAATGCCACGGCTGGGCAAATTGCCACGCAGGACATACACATAGTGCACTTTTCGACATTCACGCTGACTTTGCCAAAGGGAATGTTGTTGAGGCTAAGGCAAGTATCGATTTCACCCGCTTGGCTATTGAGGTGATCTATCGCTTCAAATAGCGTGTTGCGTTTAGTGGTCGAGGCAAATGCAGCGGGCACGATCACGGGCCAATCTAAGCTGATATCGAGCATCGCATCTAAATCGGCAAGCATGCTTGGGTCGATGAGGCTGATACGTTGCGGCTGACCCATCTCATCTAAAATACTGTTGGCTAACGAAAGTTCGCCTTTAAGCATTTGCGTGAGGGTTGGCGCTGTGGCGTCGGTATTGAGGATCAGCACTTGGCGTGCGCCCCATGCGAGTACCGACAGCCAATGATCTAAGCTGGCAACCGTAATTTCTTCTAAGGCGACGGGGATAATATCACCCGCTAGATCATCGGTAATAAAGTCGGCGCCGACGGCATTATCGTGAAACAAAATCACCGGTGCGGTTTGGGCGTGCTCGCGGAAACGGCTAACGACTTTGTTTAGATATGAATGTAAGGCATGTGGCGTCGGTAAATCGTAACTGATAGCACCCGTTGGGCAAGCGCTGGTACAACTGCCTGCGCCGTGGCAAAGGTATGGGTCGATTTCAATTTTCTTCGCCACGCTACTAATTGCATCGGCTGGGCAAAAGTTAAGGCAACGATTACAACCATTGATGCCATTGCGGTCATGGGCACAAATATCTAGGTTGATTTTGACGTAGCGAGGCTTATCGAATTGGCCGACAAGATCGGGAATTTGCGCGAGGGCATCTTCGAGTTTCTCAGCGTCTTGACCGACATAGAAATAACCGGGTGGCAGCATCTCTAAGTTCAAACAAGCTGTGCTGCTCAAATCGAGCACGATATCGAAATGGGGTTTACGAATCGACACTAAACTGAGTTCGGCCGCGCCATCTTGATGTTCAACACTGACTTGGAATTGGCCTAAAAAGCCTTTTACGCCAATGAGTTTGTTGTAGTAACTTTCGACATCGATTGCCGCCGCCATCACACGCTCAAGGTGCGCTTCATCTTGGCTGGTAATGGCTTCATTGGCTAAAATCACGCGATGGGCCATAGTGGACAATTTGTCCGCGGCAAGGCGAGCCAGATCTTCTGGGCCGATAATGAGGACATTGCCTTCGGTGGTGTAGCTGACGGTTGGCGGGATCAGATTCTGCAACATCTGAGTTTGCGCTAACACCTGTTGCCGCGCTTGTTTTAACGCTTCTTGGGTTTGATTGGTCATCAAATGAGTGCTCACATTGCGTTCCTGAACAGTACTTTGGCTGTTTCTTGTTTTACTGTATCTGGGCAGATTTAGGCGGCTGGTAATAAGTAAGTCATTGCCTTTTCTGCTTTTATCTAAGCTTTTTTATGTCTTAGTACAGCAATTCACATACCAAAGTTACGGACATTAAAATTAGCTAAACTGACGTTAAACAACTCGGGTTTGGGCCTGAGCCGAGGGCTCTGGTGCATTTTGGGGTAGGTCATCAGTCTCCCCATCCAAATTGTCCGCTATCGGCTCTGCTGCCAATTCGGTGTCGACTGCTTGAGTCGTGGTTTCGCTTACATCAAGACTAGCGGATGGATTAGTTTCTGCAGCTTGTTTAGCTAAGGTTAATTCTTCATCCGGCGTTTCGCTGTCTTTGGTGATGTAGCGGAAGACTTTTTGCGCTAATTCTGCTGAAACTTCGGCGCTGAGTTTGGGCTGATTACTGTAATCGAGCGCATATTCTAAAAGCCCATCTATCTCGTTGAAATGCGGTTGTTTCCACAGCGCTCTCAGTGCCGCAGATTTCGCCGCCGGATCGACATTCGCGCCCATAAAACTCGCAAAGCTACCGCCAATTTCAATTTCGTCAGGATTAGGTAAATCCGCGGCCGTGAGCATGCGATTCGGATCGTCATGTTCGGCAGTATTGGACTCTACTGCGGGCTCTGTCGATTGAAGCGGCTCAACTGCCACAGTGGCTTCGGTCGCGATCGGCGCTTGAGTTTCTCGTGCTTGCTCAGCGGCAACTTGTTCGCGCCTTTGGTTCCAGCGACTCAGTAGCCCAGGCGTTTTTTGCGTGGATTCAGCCATTAGTCCCTCCGAAGTGGATCGTGACTCGGGCCTTGATTCTTACGGCCATCGACATGCTTACGGCGATGGGCGGCGATTTCGACTTCGCCATGCTGGGTAATAAAGGCTTCAATCCAGCAAGCTATTGCTTCTGGCATCAGTAGGTTGATAACAGGGGTATTACCCTCAAGACAACCTGCGGCGACGTTTTGATCCGCCGACAGCGCTGCGGGTATCCAAGTGCCATCGGCCGTTTCATCGCACACTAAATACAGCATAGCGTTATCGACATCGAGATTGAGGCGATAGCTGGCTCGTTCGTCTTTGTGCAGTTCGAGTAGCACTAATGTGGCGTCGTCTGGGGCTTGATGGGTGGCGGGAAGTAGATGTTCAATTTCCCATTGTACTGAGGTCCAGCGGCCAACTTGTTTCTCTACTTTTTTGAGTGAAACGTACATGGGCCAAACATTCGTTGTATGTTGCATTGTCTCTCCGTCTCAGCCGTGTTGATGGACGAACCGTCGATTGAACGGATCGGTTTTACCAACAAATTGCAATAAAAGGTCACTGCAATATTGGTGCCAGTAAACATGGGGTATTAGTTTGAAGTAGATCATCAAAAAACCTCTAAAAATTGGACATTTTGTCCAATGCTGGTTTTTGTTTGGGACATAAAAGGGCTAATGAAAAATCAGTATTGCGGCAGATCACGCATTTAACCCCGAGTTTTATGCCTAGGTACAAATATTGCTATGCTCAGGCCATGACTCGTTAAGCGGTAGTATTATGATTTCGGAAAACAGCATGGGCACAGATAAAGAAGTTGCAGTGAACTCCACTCGAAAGTCTCATCAGTGTTCTTTTGTGAGAACCCAAGCAGAAGTGCCCTTAACCATTGCCGTAAAAGCAGTGAATGAGGCGGGGGAAGTGCTGGATAAATTTGTTGCCTGTGAACGGCCACTTACCGTTTATTTAAACTGGCGTCCCATAGTGACGCTAATGACCCTAGGGGCAAAACCTGAGTCTCTGGCGTTAGGTTATCTGAAGAACCAAGGTTTTATTTCGGATGTGAGCCTGCTGGACTCTGTTATCGTCGATTGGGATGTGAGTTCTGCGGCTGTGATTACCCGCGAACAAATCGCCGATCTCGACGAGAAACTCTCCGAAAAAACCGTGACGTCAGGCTGTGGTCAAGGCACGGTTTATGGCAGCTTTATGCAGGATCTCGATAACATCAATTTACCTACACCGAGTTTGAAGCAAAGCACCTTGTATAGCTTATTGAAAAATATCAACGACTATAACGAAACCTATAAGAATGCTGGCGCTGTGCATGGCTGTGGTTTGTGCGAAGACGATAGGATTATGGCCTTCGTTGAAGATGTCGGCCGTCACAACGCCGTTGATACCTTGGCAGGGGATATGTGGCTGACGCAGGATCGTGGTGATAACAAGATTTTTTATACCACAGGCCGCTTAACCTCTGAAATGGTGATTAAAGTCGCCAAGATGGGGATCCCCATTTTACTATCACGCAGCGGCGTGACTCAGATGGGCTTAGCACTGGCGCAGCAGTTAGGCATTACTATTATCGCCCGCGCCAAAGGTCGTCACTTTTTGGTGTATCACGGCAGTGAAAATCTGCAATTTGATGCCAATACCACTCCTTAGTCCCTAATTAGCTAAGATAGTAATGCTAAGACTTACATGCAGTAATAAAGAATAAGACAAGGAAACAAGATGACGTCTGCCAGTGAATTGGTTTACATGAGCGCGAAGCAAGTGGCCGAGTATTTAGATCTTAACGAGAAAAAAGTCTACGCCATGGCCAATGACAGAATTCTCCCTGCCACTAAAATCACCGGTAAATGGCTATTCCCGAAAGTGCTAATCGACCGTTGGGTGATGGATTCGTGCCACAGCGGCATGCTCACCGACCGTTTATTGATCACCGGCAGTGACGATCCACTCTTATCTATGCTGGTGGCGCGCTTGATGGCACAAGTCGGTAGTCGTGAGTTGATAAGCTACAGCGCGACAGGTTCGCGCTTAGGATTAGAGTTACTCGCTAAAGGTTATGCCGATGTGTGTACCTTGCACTGGGGCAGTATGGAGGATCGCAATATCCGCCATCCCGCCTTACTTAAAGGGTATAACAATCACCAACAATGGATCATGGTGCACGGTTACTCTCGTCAACAAGGGTTGATCATGCGTGCCGATATGCACCACAGATGCCAAGAGGAAGATAAAGTCGTGAACTTACCTTGGCGTTGGGTGAGTCGTCAGGGCGGCGCGGGTAGCCAGCAACATTTAGAGCATTGGTTGTTAAAGCAAGGCGCTCGCTTAGATCAGCTTAATGTCGTGCTGACGGCCTATAGTGAACGCGAGCTGGCAGGTTATATCGCCCGTGGTGATGCCGATATAGGTTTTGGTTGCCAATCGGTGGCATTGGAGAGTGGTTTGAGTTTCGTGCCACTGATTAAAGAGTCCTTCGATTTCGTTATGCCGCAAAGCATTTACTTCCGTCGTCAGCTTCAACAACTCTTTACTATGTTGGCGAGCGGCCACTCGAGGCAAATGGCGGCGCTACTGGGTGGCTATGATCTTACCGACTGCGGACAATTACTTTGGAGTGCGAGCTAATCCGCTCGATCAAGCTGAATAGAGTCGAACGATCTCTGCATTAGTTATGACAGTTACTTACGCTGCTACTTATACATAGCTAGTTACCGAATAAGTATTAAAGAGATCTCTCCCTGTCCCTGAGTAAGTCATTTCGGCTTTCTATGGCGATGGGATGAAGGCTGCGACTATGACTATATAGCTATATAGCTAAAGTATCTTTATCGCCGAATGTGTTAACGCGTCATCTATAATTGCTCCCCGTTATATTCCATTAACGGCTCTATATAAGAGTTAGGAGGAGATATTCCGGTTCGAGCAGTCGTTATCCTTATCTAAAATTTATAGAATCTATGCGTAAATCTCTTCGCCTTGATGCAGTACATCCTCAAAATATGAGGTAGAACTGCAGAGAAAATGCTATTTTGTGGATAACTTTGGGGGTAAGTGGTGGGTATCTTGTGGCTAGTTTAGGTAATCAGAATTAACTGCAAATTTCCTTAAAATAGGGGTTGCACAAAATCTCCTGCTCCCTATAATGCGCATCCACTGACACGGCAGACAGCGAAAGCAAGCTGACGAGTTAGGTTGAATTGAGTCGCTTTTAAGCATTTAATTCAAGCACGGCAAGAAGTTGAAAAATACTCCTTGACGCGAAACGGGAAATGCGTAGAATACGCAGCCCTAGCCAACTGGAAGCGTTCGGCGCTCAGTGTGGTGCTCAAGTTCTCTTACGGATATTGAGTTGCTCTTTAACAAGATAAAACAAGAAATCTGTGTGGACACTCACAGGTGTTGAGTTAATCGAAACTGCTTACCTTCGGGTTGGCAGTCAAAAATTTAAATCAATGTAACAATGAGTGTTCATAGCAATATGTACAGTTTGTTTCTTTAGTTAGAAACAAAAAATCAGAATTCATTGAGCCGCTGAAGTCGCAAGACGGAAGCA